>NZ_AQGU01000027.1:300000-418552 GCF_014905615.1 Pseudoalteromonas aliena SW19 | reverse complement strand
TTTTACGCAAGCGTTATTTACATAAAATAGTAATTAAAATTAAGCCCCAAGCAAGCGCACACGATAAACACACGTTACCCACAAAACCCTGTTGATAACTCTTGTTTTTACATAGCTAAACCATACTAAAGCTTTTAATTAGAACCTTAAAAATGCAAAAAGCACCTTATCTAGGTGCTTCTCAAAAGTAATAGTTATTAGAATCTAGGGCCTGTTTATCTTTCAAGGTTAGATTTGCAGCAGCCTGTTTGGTATTCAGGCAAGGCAGAGCCTATGGTGTGTGGTTACTCCCCATAAATAGGCGATAACGAAGCATTAATGCCAAACAGGCGCTACCCAAAGGGTTCTTCCTAGGGGTTATTTACTCTTTGTTACTCAGTTTTTACTTAGCCCACTAGGTTACAAATCTCGCGCCGCGATTAAACAACCCCTAGTTTGAACAAATTTTAATCCGCAAAGAGCAACAGACCCTAGGGCGTGTTGACCTTTCGTGATTGATTTTGCAGCAGTACGTTTGATATTTAGGCAAGACAGAGCCTGTGATGTGTGGTTGTTCCCCATAAATAGGCGATAACGCAGCATAGATACCAAACATGCGCTGCCCTTTGGGTTCTTTCTAGGGGCGATTAACTCTTTGTTGCTCGGTTTTTACTTAGCCCACTAGGTTACAAACCTCGCGCCGCGATTAAATCGCCCCTAGATTGAACAAATTTCAATCCACAAAGGTCAACACGCCCTAGTATAAAATACTATATAACTTGCGACGATACTTAGCTGCAAGTGCATCGCCATCGGGTAAAGAGGCAATAATGGCTAAAAAGCTTGGTTTTGCTTCATTGAAATTCAGATCTTTTTGCAGCACTGTAAATAGTATATCTAATGCTTCTTCTTTTCTGCCCGCTTCATTGAGTAAAATACTTAGCTCTTCTTTTAATTCTAAGTCATTTGGGTACTTTTCTACTTGTTGTTGCTTTTCTTTAATCTCTGGTGAGTCTTTTGCTTCAAGCGCAGCTTCGCATTTTGCTTTTATATTATTAAAGTAAGCATCTTGCTCTTGTGCATCTATTGTATTTATAAGCGCTTGCGCTTCATCAACTTTATGAATTTGAATACAGATGTCTGCAAGCACTAATTTGATGCGTGCGTTAGTGCTGTCTATTTCATAAGCTTGCTTTGCATAATTAAATGCAGCATTTAAATCTGACCTTAACAACGCTTGCTTTGCTTGTTCTAGCAGTAAGTCTTGTTGCGCAGGTAAATGCTTTGCAAGAGCTTCGCGTATTTGTGCCTCACTTTGAACACCTGCAAGTAGATCTACTGGTGCAGAGTCTTTTAATAATACAAGCGTAGGCAGTGTCTGCAGACCAACTTGTTGCGCAAGTTGAGAAGCGAGCGCTTGCTCTGCATCGCAATCTAGGTTTGCTACTACTATATAGCTTGCATATTCAGCCGCTACTTTATCTAAAATTGCAGCCTGTCCAATGCAGTCAGGACTTTGAGGAGAGAAAAAGTTAAGCAACACCAATTTTTGCTGTGATGTTTCACCGAGTACTTGTTGAAGGTTTTGCGCATTAATACTAACTATGTTGCTCATTGAATTGATTGCCATATTCATCTATTTAGGTTTTTATATGGTGGTGAACATAATAATTACAAGTCATATACCTAAATCACTCGGTATACATATTCAACAATGAGGGAAAACATGAAACTAACTTACTTAAGTGCAGCACTTTTATTGGCAAGCCCATTCATACAGGCAAATGGACTCGATTTGAATTTAAGCAAAACCATGCCAGCTATAGAAAAGTTTTACCTCGATTTACACCAATCGCCAGAGCTTTCTTATCACGAACAAGAAACGGGTAAAAAAATAGCGGATAAATTAGCTCAGCTGGGTTTTAAAGTAACAAGTAATGTAGGTGGTTTTGGTGTTGTCGGCATTTACAAAAACGGTGATGGTCCAACAGTAATGATCCGCACTGATACCGATGGCTTACCTATTATAGAGCAGACAGGAAAGTCCTATGCTTCAAAAGTTAAAGTAATAGACGAGCATGGTGCGAAAGTCGGTGTAATGCACGGTTGTGGCCACGATATTCACATGAGCTCTTTTATTGGTACTGCTGAGCAATTAATAGCACATAAAGCTCAATGGAAAGGCACTTTAATGATGGTTGCACAACCTGCTGAAGAAGTCGGCGGTGGAGCTAAAGCAATGTTAAGCGAAGGACTCTTTAGTAAATATGCAAAACCTGATCATATTATTGCTTTACATGTAAGTGCTAGTGTTCCTGCCGGCAAAATATCAATGAAAAACGAATACACTATGGCAAGTGTAGACTCTGTCGATATTACAATAAAGGGCAAAGGCGGTCATGGGGCTTATCCACATACAACCATAGATCCTGTTGTTATAGCTGCGCGCACTGTACTTGCTCTGCAAACAATCACAAGCCGAGAGCTTTCACCGCTTGAGCCTTCTGTTATTACGGTTGGGTCTATTCATGGTGGTTCAAAACATAATGTGATTTCGGATGAAGTAAAATTACAACTCACCCTAAGAAGCTATAACCCAAATATTAGAAGTGCTCAAATAGCAGCAATTAAACGAATTACGGCAGGTATTGCACAAAGTGCAGGCTTAAATGAATTAAATTACCCTGTAGTATATGTACATGAAGATGAATCTATTCCATCTACTTATAATAACCCTGCACAAACAGACATTGTTAGAAACTCCATTACCAGCGCAATTGGTGATACTAATGTACTTGAAACACAAGCTGTAATGGCGGGTGAAGACTTTGGCCTATACGGACGCACTGATGAAAATATCCCTATCACCTTATTTTGGCTAGGTGGTGTAAACCAAGCACAATACGCGGATTCAATAAAAACAGGCGAGGTACTCCCTTCCCTACACTCTAGTAAATTTGCGCCTGATTATAAAGTTGCCATTCCTACCGGAATAAAAGCAATGAGTAACGCTGCTGTTGCTTTATTTAATAAGTAACCTGAATTAAGGTTAAGTAATACCAATTAAACATTATCATTTAATAAAATGGCTCTGTAGCTAACTAGCAACAGAGCTTTTTTTATAACTCGACTTTTTAAAGGCCGCTTTTCCACCTCGTTTAGCAAAACGTTTTTTAGGTGAGCTTTTTGGTAACCTTGCAAATGCATTACTATCGCAGTTTGCTGCTAACTGTACAAAATCATTCAAGTCGGCAAGTAACGGTTGTAAAAACTGCTGATAACTCATTGCCTGCTGCGCAATATCACCTAGGCTCGATTCCCACTTTGCCGTTAAATCAGGACTCGCTAAACCTTGTGGTAATACGCTAATAAGGGCAAGTCCCGTTTCGGTCGCTCTAATTGACTTACCTTCACGTTTTAAAAAACGTCGTTTAAATAACAACTCTATTATTCCTGCACGTGTTGCCTCTGTGCCTAAACCATCCGTGTCTTTTAATATCTTTTTAATTTGTGGATCTTTAACGTAGCGGCTGATACCGGTCATAGCCGCAAGCAATGTCGCATCGGTAAAATAAGCAGGGGGAGATGTGTGCTTTTCAACTACCTCGCCTTGCTCACAAAAAAGAGACATACCATTTATTAAAGGAGGTAACGTAGCTTCATCTTTTAATTCAGACTTACCCATTAACAATTTAAAGCCCAAGCTTACATCTTGCTTTGCATTCGCTTTAAATAATCCGCCAGCAATTGTTACTTCTGCTTTAGTTTCGTTATATATATAGTCGGGATAAAATTGAATTAAGTAATGGCGACTTATTAATTGATATACCTTTGCTTCATCGCTGCTCAAACTTGCTGATTTTAGCTGTTTTGCCGTTGGCACAATTGCGTGGTGCGCAGCCACTTTCGAATCGTTAAAACATTTACTACGCTTTTTAGCGTCAGCCCCGTTTACTAATTCACTGCTTTGCCCACCATTAGCACTTATAGCTTTAAAAATAGCTGATGCATCTTGATGGTGATCTTTAGGTAAATAACGATTATCAGAGCGTGGGTAAGTAATTAGTTTATGACGTTCGTAAAGTATTTGGCAAATGTCCAACACCTTTTGAGCTGACATACCAAATGCTTTAGCCGCATCTATTTGCAGTGCAGATAGGTTATACGGTAATGGAGCACTTTGTTTTTTTTGTTTTTGGTCGAGTGAAGTAAGCTCAGCACTTTGCTTTGCAATGCGTGAAGCAACATTTTGTGCGAGTGCTTTGTTAAGTATTCGCCCTTCTTCATCTTGATGTGGCTCACATGCTTTACTAGGAACCCACTTAGCTATGAATGGCTGGTTATCTGGAGTAAGTAAATGCGCCAGTACATCGTAAAAAGGCTTAGATACAAAGTGTGCTATTTCGTTATCTCTATTAACAACAAGACCTAAAATAGGGGTTTGTACTCGCCCTACCGAAAGCACATTACCAAACCCTGCTTTTTGCCCAGCTAGTGTGTATGCACGTGTTAAATTCATACCAAATAGCCAATCAGCACGAGAGCGCGCTAAAGCAGATACACTTAACGGAATAAAATCTCGATTAGAACGCATAGTACCCAGTGATTTTTTTACCGCCGATAAGTTTAAATCACTAATGAGTAAACGTTGCGTACTCTGCTTTTTAGCCTGACTTATTTTAGCTTCTTCTATTACTTGGTCGACCAGAAGCTGGCCTTCACGGTCTGGATCGCCAGCGTGAATAAGTTGCGAGGCTTGTTTAATTAATTTTTTTAAAACAGTGAGCTGTTTGCGAGTTTTGGTTTTGGCTTTTAACTTCCACTGTTCAGGTATGATAGGTAAGTGTTCAAACTGCCACTTTTTAAAACGCTCATCATAATCATCGGGTTCTGCTTGTTCTAGCAAATGCCCAATACACCACGAGACACAGTCTCCATTAGCGACTTCTATATAGCCATCATGCTTTTTATGTGGCTTTGGTAACGCATCAGCAATAGCGCGTCCGAGTGAAGGTTTTTCTGCAATATAGAGTTTCATAGCTCGCTCACTACTGTTCATATAAACAGTAGTCTAGCACATTAGTTTGAAGCTATAAATTTTATTGTTCGTTTGATGCAGTATTGCGCTTATTAATTAATAAATAAACTATCGGTAGATAACAAACAACAACGGTGCCTATATTAATAAATGGCAATAAGGTTTTATAAATGTATGTACTATAAGAAAGATCCCATAAATGGCGATCAACTAATCTGAAAAGTTGTAAAATAGGGGCACTTACAACAACAAGCTGACCGATAACACACTGCCACAAATAAATTTTGTCTTTTATTCCTAAATAGGCAATCAGAGCCATCCAAACAAGATCATTAAACGCCCAAATAACATAACGATAAATATAAGTACTGCTATCAAACTCTTTTAAATGGTCGTTAATCAACGCCCCATAAAAAAAGAATATAGCAGTAACCAACACAAAGCGTAATGCTAGGTGATCTTTGCGAAGGTAAAACACAAAAATAGCAGGGCTTAATATAAAAACCCAGCTACTCTCGAGTATCTTAGTAATACTTTCAAACCATTCAGGCAAAATATTACACTCAACCTATTCTTTCTCAGGTTCATTATCGTCATTACCGTTACCATTACCTGGCATATAACTAAATTTATCGATGTTCTTCATGGCTGACTCCGTTACATTTGTTATTGAAAGCTTACTTTATGATAAATAAACGTATTTGCCAAGTAAAGTTATCTTACATCAATAGGTGCAGACTCTTTTGCCTTACCTTGTAAAATAGAAATCTCGACACGACGATTTCTTCGGCGGTCTTCATCTGTATCATTTGGTACAAGTGGTCTTGTTTCAGCTCGCCCAACAACCATCATCCGAGTTTTGTCAAAGCCTTGTACTTTTTGTAACTCGCTTGCTACAGCAACAGCTCGCTTAGAAGAAAGATCCCAGTTGTTTATGTACAGCTCATTCGAAACCTGAAAATCATCAGTATGACCTGATACTGTTATCTCACCAGGCACATCTTTTAACAATATGCCAATATCTTGAATAATGGGTTTAAATTTAGGCTGCAAAAAAGCACTACCTGAAGGAAAAGACCCATTTTCTCTGATGCGAATAATTATTTGCTGGCCTAAAGACTCAAGCTCTATTGCACCATCAATAATCTGCCTTTCTAATTGCTGAGCAATCTTTTTAACAAGTTCATTTGTTTGTTCTTGATCTGCAGCAGAGATTGCTTGATCAGAAGATTGTTCTTGAGAGGTACTACGAGATTCCCCACCCCGTTTATCACCTCGTTGTTCTTGCCTACCACCTGCAGAGCTTTCATCACCGGCCTGAAATTCAAGCATTTGTTGAGTCATTTCTACTGTTTGTTGCTGAATAGTCTCGATTGGTGTGGGCTCTGGTTTTCCTGGCGTAAACTCCATAGCAATAACAGAAGTACCTTTGGGAATATCTTTTACTTCTATTTTATTTTGTACACCAAATGCAAACTTCATTGAACCGGCTATTTGTTTAAATTTAAGTACATCCATTTCAGAAAATGCAAGCAAGAGTACAAAAAAGCACATCAATAAAGACATTAAATCTGCAAAGGTTCCCATCCAAGCTGGAAGCCCTGGGGGAGGACATTTACACTCTTGCTCAGACATGTTTACTCCTCGGTATCAACTTTACGTTTTGATTCAGCTAAGTAGTTTTTCAAAATGCCTTCAATTACTTTTGGGTTTTGACCATCTTGAATACCTAATACAGCGTCTAAAATCAAACGTTGGTTCATTGCTTCTTCGTCTTTACGCAGCTCCAATTTAACTTGGATAGGGATCGCCACTACATTTGCTAAAAAAGCGCCGTATAAAGTTGTTAACAAAGCAACAGCCATCGAAGGACCGATTGATTTTGGATCATCCATGTTAGATAACATAGCAACTAAGCCAATGAGCGTACCGATCATTCCCATTGCTGGTGCAATATCAGCCATGGCTTTAAATAAACCGGCTCCCATTTCATGACGGGTTGACGTTAAAGTTATGTCTTTTTGTAAAGTCGCTCTAACAACGTCAGCATCATGACCATCAACTAACATATCAACGCCTTTACGCATAAACTGGTTCGGTATTTCAGCCTCTTCGAGGGCTAAAAAGCCACCCTTTCGAGCTGAATCAGCAAGTTCAACGGCTTTGTCTATCAACTCCTCTGGCGATTCAATTTTAAACATAAAGGCTTTAGCGGCCACTTTACCAATGCCAAAAAACTGCCCCATGGTGTAGTTCGATAAAACAATAAATATAGAACCGCCAAATACAATCACCACTGAAGGAGTGTTGTAAAACATGGCCATTTCGCCACTACTGCTCATAAACATGGACATGACAATTAAGCCAATTGCGCCAAGGATCCCTATAATGGTTGCTAAATCCACATTTCCTCCAAAGGTTTCATGCACTAAGGCCTTATTATAAACTTTTTATCATTAACTGCTTATCGGCAACATATTGAATTGCTTAAGCGGTTTATCTAAATAAAGATAAAAAAGTCTTATTAGTGTAATTTATATTCAAGCTGCATTAATAATTACTTTTATTAAAAGAATTGACCGTGATTAAGCCCTTATTAATGCATACAAGAATAGCATTTGATATTAATAGACGAAAAAAACGTATCATCCTTTGACCTAGTTTAGCATTCCCCCTAAAATTGGCTCCTAAATTTACCACGTAAGCTGAAATAAGATGGCGACTAAAAAACCTGAAAACTTAAGTTTCGAACAAGCACTAGAAGAATTATCGACAATTGTTAGTGATATGGAACAAGGTGATTTATCGCTTGAGCAATCATTAAAACAATTTGAACGCGGAATTGCTTTAGCCAATGCTTCATCTGGTAAATTACAACAAGCGGAGCAAAAAGTATCAATTTTAATGGGCAATGGCGAAAAATCAGTACTTACTAACTTTGATAACGATACGGAATAACTGTGAGTATTAAAGAACAGATTGAACGTGCGCAAATAGATGTAATAGCTACCTTGAAAGCGTATTTCAAACAGTCGTTAGATACAGACGAAACGGTAAAAAATGCCACACAATACGGGTTATTTAATGGCGGTAAAAGATTACGCCCATTTTTAGTTTATGCAACGGGCGAGATGTTTGGCGCAAATAAACACGATCTGAATGTACTTTCAGCAGCTATTGAATGCATTCATAGCTATTCGTTAGTGCATGATGACTTACCGGCGATGGACGATGATGACTTACGCCGTGGCCGCCCAACTTGTCACATAGAGTTTGGTGAAGCCCATGCTATTTTAGCTGGCGATGCTCTACAAACTATCGCTTTTGAGTTAATTGCAAATCATCAATTCAAATGCTCAGCACAAACACAAGTAAAGATGATCGCACAATTAGCACATGCATCAGGCCTTAAAGGCATGGTTGGCGGGCAAGGTTTAGACATTGCCGCAACTGACAAAGTCATTACTGCACAAGAGCTGGAGCGGATCCATAAACTAAAAACGGGTGCGCTGATTAACTGCGCTATTATGTTAGGTGCATTGTGCAGTGAAAAAGCAGATAAACACACTTTAGAAAGCTTATCTACTTTTGGTTATGCGATAGGGCTGGCCTTCCAAGTACAAGACGATATTTTAGATGTTGAGGGTGATACGCTTATTTTAGGTAAGCCACAAGGGTCAGATATTGCAGCCAATAAAGCGACATACCCTGCTTTATTAGGTATGCTAGGCGCTAAAGAGAAGGCGCAGAATTTAATACAACAAGCCCACGAGGCGTTAGCAAATATAGATGCTGACACAACACTTCTGGCGTCACTGGCAAATTACCTTATTGAGCGTGATCATTAAGACACCGCTTAAAAGTATTGCACTGAGTACAGACACATTATTACTAAACATTAGTTAATTCTACATCGTATTTTGTATTAATTAATGTTAGCGAAGGATATAAATAAAACCATGACACGTGATAGCAGCAAGTATCCATTACTTAATTTGGTTGACGAACCGACCCAGTTGCGCGATTTAGCGCAAGATAAACTCCCAGAGTTTAGCAATGAGTTGCGCGACTATTTACTCAACTCAGTATCGCAAAGTAGCGGTCATTTAGCATCTGGTTTAGGTACTGTGGAGCTAACTGTTGCACTGCATTATGTTTATAACACACCTGAAGATCGTTTAGTGTGGGATGTGGGTCACCAAGCTTATCCGCATAAAATACTTACCGGTCGACGTGATTTAATGCATACGATTCGCCAAAAAGACGGACTACACCCTTTTCCATTTCGTGATGAAAGTAAATACGATACGTTTAGTGTAGGGCATTCAAGTACCTCTATCTCTGCCGCTTTAGGCATGTCGATTGCCGCACAAAAAGAAGGTAAAGGGCGCAAAACAGTTGCCATTATTGGTGATGGCGCAATTACTGCGGGTATGGCATTTGAAGCAATGAATCATTTAGGTGATGTAAAATCAGACATGCTTATTATTTTAAATGATAATGAAATGTCGATTTCTGAAAATGTTGGCGCATTGACAAATCACTTTGCTCGAATTTTATCAGGTAGCTTTTATACTAACATTCGCGAAGGGAGTAAAAAGTTACTCTCTGGTGTGCCTCCGGTTAAGCAACTTGCCAGTAAAATGGAAGAGCACATTAAAGGTATGATGATCCCGGGTACTTTTTTTGAAGAACTTGGTCTGAACTATATTGGTCCGATTGATGGGCATGATGTAAACATGCTTGTAGATACATTACGTAATATGCGTAACTTAAAAGGCCCGCAGTTATTACATATAAAAACGCAAAAAGGTAAAGGTTATAAACCGGCTGAAGCGGATCCTATTGGCTATCATGGCGTGCCAAAGTTTGACCCAATGACATCAAGCCTCCCTAAATCAAAGCCCAGCGCAGCTACTTTTTCAAAAGTATTTGGCGACTGGCTATGTGATATGGCCCAGCAAGACGATAAATTAATGGCGATCACACCCGCTATGCGCGAAGGCTCAGGTATGGTGCGTTTTTCTAAAGAGTTTCCAGATCAATACTTTGACGTCGCTATTGCAGAGCAGCATGCTGTTACGCTAGCCGCAGGTTTTGCTTGTGAAGGCTTAAAACCCGTTGTAGCTATTTACTCAAGCTTTTTACAGCGCGCGTACGATCAGCTAATTCACGATGTTGCATTGCAAAATTTACCCGTTTTATTTGCCATTGACCGTGCCGGTATTGTGGGAGCAGACGGTGAAACTCATCAAGGCGCATACGATTTAAGCTTTATGCGCTGTATTCCAAATATGGTCATTATGGCACCAAGCGATACCAATGAATGTCGTCAAATGCTCTATACTGGCTATCAAGCAAATTGCCCAGTAGCCGTGCGTTATCCTCGTGGCAGTGCGGGCACTGCTGAAATTCAAAGTGATATGCAACTGCTTGAAATAGGTAAAGCAAATACGGTTAAAAAAGGCAATAAAATTGCAATTTTATCATTCGGTACACTGCTAGAGAACGCCCAACTTGCAGCCAATGATTTAGATGCCACACTTGTTAATATGCGTTTTATTAAGCCACTTGATACTGCACTTTTAAATGAAATTGCTACTAACTATGACTTTATTGTCACACTTGAAGATAATGCGATAGCCGGTGGTGCAGGCTCTGCCGTCACTGAATATTTAGCCAGCCAAAAATCCGCTATAAAAATACTTAACTTAGGTATTCCAGATGAATTTATTAAACACGGCACGCAAGATCAAATGCACGATGAAATGGGATTGGGCGAACAAGGTATATTAACCGCCATCAAAGCGTTTATTGATTAACATTTAAAAATACTAAAAAAGGAGCTTTGGCTTCTTTTTTAGTATTTTAATATTGGCTTTACCAACTAACTTAGCGCATCCACACTTTAATATCGGCAAGCCCATTACTTTGTAAAAGGCTTAACTGTTGATCAACATTTGAATTTTGCTCAAACTCGAATGCGTCTAACTGCTCGTCAAACGTAATATTTGCAACACCATCACCGCCACGTTTTTTCACTTGATGTAGTGCAATATCGGCTAAATTAATGGATGTTTCCCAACTTATCACTTGTCCGCCTAAAAGTGGTAGCGGGTAAAAAGACCAGCCGATAGAGGTGGTTAAATTGGTACCTTTGCCATTTGGTAATTGAAATGCATATTCCGCAACTGCTTTGCATAAATCTGAAGCGTAACTGTCTATTTTATTGCACTTAAAATCGCGTAATAATAATAAAAATTCATCCCCACTCCAACGGGCAACATAATCAGAACCCTGCGTGCGAGAATTCAACAATGCAGCCATTTGCTGCAAACAGCTGTCTCCTGCTATTGGTCCGTGTGCATCATTGATGCGGCTAAAGTTATCAAAGTTGATTATCAGTAAAACAAGCGATTTCCCCTGCGCTTGTAATGATTGCGAGTTACGTTGAAAATGCTCAATATCTTTTGGTAGTTGATCAAACAAAAAGCGACGGCTACGTAGCCCTGTGAGTTCATCAGAGTGGCTTACCAGCTTAAGTTGTGAGTTTACTTGATTTAATTTATCGTTTGCTTGGCGCAGCTCTAGCGTACGCTCTGTGATAAGCCCCTCAAGTGCTTCTTGTTTTTTTCGCTCTTGCGCTCTAAATACCCAAAAAACCAAATAAAATAGTAAAACAAAGCCACTGGTGATAAGTAGTCTAAAGTAAATTGTTTCATCAAAACGCTCTGGCACTGTAAATCCATATTCAGCTTCTTGCGCTTTACTCCAGTCTTCACCTTGGCGTTTTGCTTCTAGCTGAAATAAAAATGTTCCCGCTGGCAAATTAGTATAGATAGCTTCTCTGCGTGTATTTGCATAGCGCCAATCATTATCTAAACCACTTAATTTATATCTAAACTCAATGCTGCTTGGCGCGTAATAATCGATTGCGGTATAGGTTAAAGTAATATCACGCTCATTGGTTTTTAATGACGGTTTTTTACCTAATGCTGACGTTGCTATATTACGCTGCGGTGTTGTAATGGTTTCTACTTTTGGTTTTAATGCCAGTACACCAAACAACTCTACATTTTTAGGTATTTCAACAACACCTTGTAAGCTTGGATACCAAATTGAATTAGCAGTATTGGCAACTGCATCATGACCCAGCCCACTACAACATTGATTGGCTTTACCATCGAGCTGACGATCAAATGAGGAAATAACCTCCTCCACTTTTAAACTTTGAATCTCTGCTTTGAACTGATCAATAGGCATTCTGTAAACACCTTTCATAGTGCTTACCCAAACATGCTTTAACCTTTCATCGTATTCTAGGCTGAAAATAGAGCCGTATGGTAAGCCATTTGCGGCATCAAGCTGACGCCACTGCCCTTGCATACTTCTATAAAACAGCCCATCGTTTAATGAACCAATTAAGATTCCAACGCCATCAATATGCAACACACTCGTTACATAAGCACTTTCAAGTGTTGTTTGGTCGCCAATTTTTTCTATTCCGCGATCAGTAAAATAATAGGCGCCTTTGCTTGTACCAATAACCCCAAAGTTTGCTTTATCGAGTACATAGGTAATAAACTTGCTTCCTAAAAAAGCATTGTATGCAAAAGGCGTTAGCCCAGCAAAGTTTAGCCTATATAATCCACGCCCAGTACCAATCCAAAACCCGCCCTTGCTCGAACGACTAATAGCAAATACAGGGTTATCCTGAAGAGCTCGCCCAGGTACCATGTAAAGAGTGTTATTTTCAAAAACAAACAACCCTCTGCCTGTCGCAATATATAATCTCTTACCATCAAACTGTAAGTCATGCACTGATGCACGGCCGTATTTATCGCTAGGGATTAAATTTATAAAACTTTTATTTAGATCAAAATAGCCAATACCACTTTTATTTGCGACCCATAGTTTACCATCCGGTGCTTGGCTAATAGCCATAACCGCTTCAGTCATTTCAGATAGGGCTGAGTGCCTTTGAACACGCCCTTCATGAGCAAGCCACAAACCTTCACTAAAACTGGCAAGCCACACGTTATTTTTATTATCTCGAAAAATATCCGCAAACCAAATACTTTGATCCAGCTGGCTTGGCTCTACCCATTGCCATTCACCGGATTTATCTCGAAATAATAAACGCCCATAAGTTGATACCCATAACCCACCATCGGTATCACTCATAAATTTATAAACTGCTGAGTTATTTGTGTTTGGTAAAGGAAAGGATCTTAGTTCATCATCTAAATCTAAAAAATAAGCACCTAATTCAGATGCTAAATACAAGTTACCGTTTAAAAATGATAAATCGTGGACAATCGTTTGTGCTAAACGCTCTGGTAGTGAAATTTTTGCAGTAAGCTCTAAACGCAGTTTAGAAAAGTCGGAGGCATTTTTTGTTAATCTCAGCAGGTGGCGATCATTAACCAGCCATATCCCCTCCGGAGAAAGCGCCATTTTACTAACAGACCCTACTATTTGCGTAATAGCGGTCGCATTAACAATAGGAAAAGAGCCACTCGCTTTGGTTTGTAGACCAATTTGGCTTCTATCAATATAATACAAACCATTTGCAGCAATCCAAATACTGCCTTTAGCATCTTGCAATATATCTCTGACAGGGCCTTTTATATTAAACTCTTGTGCGGCAAAAGTAGCAGGGTTAATCACCACCAAGCCACTTTTAGTACCGATCCACAACAGTCCATTTAAATCGACTAGCAGCTTGTTGATGCCGTTATTGGGTAAGAAAGAGCTATTTTGAGTATTATAATTGGTAAATGTATTACCATCAAAACGACTTAAGCCAAACTGAGTGCCCAGCCACATGTATCCTTGTTGATCTTGTACAACGCTTTTAAGTGATTGCGATGGCAAGCCATCTTTTATATTCCATTGTTTAACTACATAATCAGTAATTGAAGCCCAACTTGGCGTCGCGCACAACATCAGTACACAAACCAGTAAAAATCGCATCATAGTGCTGCCACCTAGTTAAACAAATCAAATATAAACATTAAAAGGGTAGTAAACCCACTTTTATTAATGCTTGCAAACAAATAAGCGAAAAAATACCCGCGAGTACATCGTCAGCCATAATTCCAAAACCACCATGTACACGCTTATCAAGCATACGAATTGGGCCTGGTTTTACTATGTCAAAAAATCGAAATAACAAAAAGCCAACCAATAAACTTTGCCAGCTTAGTGCTGCACCTATCATAGTAATGTAATAGCCAGCCACTTCATCCCACACAATAGCGGGGTGGTCATGCACACCTAAATCATCAGCCGTTTTACCACACGCCCATATGCCAAATACACTGATCACGACAGCAAAAACAATTTGCAGCCAAAGTGGATAATACATCGTCATAAAAATAAATGGCAGTGCAGCAAACGTACCAAATGTACCTGGCGCTTTAGGGGCAAGGCCGGTACCAAATCCTAAACCAAAAAATTGATGCGGACGTTTTAAATTAAATAATCGATTTTTATTCAAGTCTGTTCCTTTGCGAAATGCTCAAAGCCATGCTGCTTAAAATCAAACTTTTCACCCTTGTGTAAAAGCTCAATTTGCCCATCACCACTTTTAATCTGCCCAATACATGTTGCATTCACACCATATTGACGCAGTTTTAAATCTAACATCCCTTTATTACTATCTGGGACGGTAAATAATAGTTCGTAGTCATCGCCGTAGCTAAGAATAAATGGTAACTGTTGATCAAAATCAAGGCTCGATTTCATTGCATCCGAAGTAGGAATATTGTCTATATTTACAATCGCACTTACTTGCGACATATCAAGAATATGACTTAAATCAGCCAATAATCCATCAGACACATCAATTGCTGAAGATGCAAGCCCACGTAAAACCTGACCTGCTGCTACGCGAGGCGTTGGATAATCAAAGCGTTTATTAACATACTTTAAATGCTCAGGCTCGACTTTTAAACCTTGCTTACGCGATTCAATAGCTAACCCCGCATCCCCTAAAGGACCCGTAACATAAATCCAATCACCTACTTTAGCACCACTTCTGCGCAGAGCTTTACCTTCTGGCACAGTCCCTTTCGCACAAATAGTGATAGTTAATGGACCTTGAGTGGTATCGCCACCAATAATTTGTACATTAAAGTATTCTGCAATTTCGTGCATGCCTTCAGTAAACTCTTCAACCCACTGTCGGTCTATACTTGGTAAGGTTAGCGCAACTGAAACCCATGTTGGCTCGGCGCCCATTGCCGCCAAATCACTTAGATTTACAGCGAGTGCTCTGTGACCGAGTGCGCGAGGGGAAATATCATTAAAGAAGTGCACGCCAGCAACTAAAGTATCTGTTGTTACTGCAAGTTGGCAGTTTGGTGGAACAGTTACTAAGGCGCAATCGTCCCCTATTCCTAGGTTTACATCACGACGGGTGATACCGCGACCTTTAAAGTAGCGGTTAATTAATTCAAATTCCTTCATACACAAAAAAGCCGACCTATGCCGGCTCTCCTTTTTAACGGTTGTTTAAACAATTAATCTGAACATTAAAATTCAGAGTGAATTGTTATCACTTGCGTAAATGCTTAACAGCTTTATCAAGTACACCGTTTACAAATTTATGGCTGTCTTCTGCGCCAAATATTTTAGCCAGCTCAATACCTTCGTTAATAGCCACTTTATAAGGTACGTCTTCACGGAACTTAAGTTCATAGCTGCTTAAACGTAAAATTGCGCGCTCAACCATATCTAAGTCATCAAACGGACGTGTTAAATGTGGTGATACAGCTTCGTCTAGTTGCTTATAATTTACAGCAACACCCGTCGCTAGATCTTTAAAGTATTCAACATCAATTTTAGTAACGTCTGTTTCGATCAACATTTGTTGTTCGATATCGGCAATTAAATTGCCACTTATTTGCCAAGAATAAACGGCTTGGAGTGCTAAGATACGTGCTTTACGTCTTGCTGCTGGTTTCACAAAAATTCCTTAAACTTAAATTTTATCTAACACATTAACCATTTCGAGCGCGCCTAAAGCAGCTTCGCCGCCTTTATTGCCCATTTTGGTGCCAGCACGCTCAATTGCTTGTTCAATGCTTTCTGTGGTTAATACGCCAAATGCAACCGGGATATCATACTCAAGTGATACTTGCGCAAGACCTTTGTTTGATTCGCCAGCAACTAGGTCAAAATGTGGTGTACCACCTCTGATCACTACGCCTAAAGCGATGATTGCATCATACTCTTTTTTTGCCGCAACGCGTTTAGCCGCTAAAGGTAATTCTACTGCACCAGGTACATAAATAACGGTAATATCGTCATCAGATACGCCACCAGTGCGTTTTAGCTCATCAACAGCACCGGCAAGGAGGCTGCTACCAATAAAGTCATTAAAACGAGAAATGACAATGGCAAATTTCTTGCCCGGAGCGTACTTACTACCTTCAATAATTTTCATTTGATAACCCTAAAAATAAGTTCAAGCGGTTGCGATTGCGCAAAAATTGCTGCGCATCATACCATAAAAATAAAATAATAGACTAGTTAAAAGCAGAGCGCTTATTGTGGCTCAATATAGTCAATAACTTCTAAATGAAAGCCCGAAAGTGCATGGTACTTTTTAGGGCGACTCATTAATCGCATTTGCTTAATTCCCAGATCAGCAAGTATTTGCGAGCCAACACCAACAGTACGAGATGTTCCTTGGAACTTACGAGGTGTCACATTCTCGCCTGCATCAGCTGCGGCAAATGCCTTTACTGTTGCCTCTAATTCTTCTGTACTTTCTTGTTTACCTAAAATAACTAATACACCGTCGTTTTTAGTAATGTATGCCATGGCATCAGAAAGCCCCCAACTCCGGTCTGCGCTTCTGTCTGAAAGTAAAATATCGTTAAAAGTACTCTGCAAATGTACGCGGACAAGTGTAGGTTCTTGCTCTTTTATTTCGCCCTTGAGCAATACGTAATGTAATTGGCCGTCGATCGTGTCTTTGTAAGTTACTAAATCAAAGTCACCATGCTCTGTAGGCAGCTTACATTTTGCAACTTGTTCAATCGTGGTTTCGTTTAAATTACGATATTCGATTAAATCAGCAATGGTGCCAATTTTAATATCATGTTGTTTTGCAAAAACTTCTAAATCAGGGCGGCGCGCCATTGTGCCATCAGCATTTAGAATTTCAACAATAACAGATGATGCTTCAAGCCCAGCTAAACGGGCTAAGTCACAGCCTGCTTCAGTGTGCCCTGCGCGAGTGAGTACGCCACCAGGTTGTGCCATGATAGGAAAAATATGACCTGGTTGAACAATATCACTTGGTACTGCGCCTTTTGCTATAGCAGCTTGTACTGTACGCGCTCTATCAGCGGCAGAAATACCCGTAGTTACACCTTTTGCGGCTTCAATCGACATTGTAAAGTTTGTCGAAAATGCAGCGCCATTATTTTTAACCATAAGCGGTAAATCAAGTTGCTCGCAACGCTCTTGCGTCATGGTTAAACAAATTAAACCACGGCCATGAGTTGCCATAAAATTAATTGCTTCTGCGCTAATATGTTCTGCTGCGATAATTAAATCGCCTTCATTCTCTCTGTCTTCATCGTCCATTAAAATAACCATTTTACCAATTTTAATGTCGTCGATGATTTCTTGTGCGCTGTGTAAATTCATAAATTTGCTCGTGTAAGTTGTCAGTTTCGTTATTTAATAAAGCCCGCTTTAGCGAGTAAGCTCATCGAAATATTTGAGCCAGTTGGTTGTTCTGCACCTTTTATAAGACGCTCTAAATAACGTGCAATTTGATCGACTTCTAAATTAACTTGAGTGCCCACTTTAAAATGAGCAATGGTAGTTTGCTCACTCGTATGAGGAACAATTGTTAATTTGAATTTATTACCTTCGACAGCGTTAACTGTCAGGCTTATACCATCAATACATACCGAACCTTTGTACGGAATGTATTTCATTAAATCTTCGTCAGTTGCAAGCCAATATTCTGTTGCCCGGGCGTTTTTTGTGACGCTTGTAATCGTTGCAATACCATCAACATGACCAGAGACCAAATGGCCCCCCAGACGAGAAACAGGTTGCATGGCTTTTTCAAGATTAACAGTTTGCCCTATAGCATAGTGAGCAAATCCAGTTAAACCAATCGTCTCATTAGATAAGTCAGCACTAAAACCATCAATATGTTTATCAACTACGGTTAAGCAAACGCCATTGGTTGCAATGCTATCGCCTAGCTTTACGTCTTTCATATCAAGATCAGCACTTTGAATACGAATGGCTAAGTCGCCTTGTTTTTTTTGTAATAAAGCAATTTTGCCTGTGGCTTCTATTATTCCAGTAAACATAGCGCTACTCTTTTTTAAGTGATTTTAATAAGTTTTCAGCGCAGTGATACGTATATCGTCACCAATGCGTGTACATTCATTAAATGTTAAATTAACGGTGTTTTGCATACTCGTCAACTCAGAAAAATTAACTAAACTTTTTGCATTGTGGCCCATTAGTCTAGGCGCTAAATAAAAAACAAACTCGTCAATTAAATCAAGTTCTGTCATTTTACCAGCAAGTGTTGCGCCCGCTTCAAGCCATACATTATTAAACTGCAGTTGCCCAAGCTTTTCTAAAACAGCCTGCAAATCAACTTTGCCATTACTTTCTTTTACTTCAATATGCTTTACAAAATGCGGCCACTGCAGTGATTTATCAACCTTGGTGGTAAATATAATTATATCACTTTGAATATTGAATAAAGCAAGGTTAGGCGTTAAGCGATTTTGAGAATCAATAATAACGCGCACAGGTTGCCGTAGCGCTAAATCAGTGGGGAGTGGGCACGGTAATTCACTTAGTCGTACATTTAATTTTGCATCATCTACTAACACGGTATCGGCGCCGGTTAAAATAGCGCAGCTTTTTGCACGGTATAGCTGTACGTCTTGGCGAGCAGCGGTGCCTGTGATCCACTTACTTTGACCATTTTTAAGCGCTGTTTTACCATCTATACTTGCTGCCATTTTGCAGGTTACATACGGCAAACCTCGCTCCATTCGCTTAAAAAAGCCAACGTTGAGTGCCCGCGCTTGTGATTCAAGTAACCCATAAGCAACGTCAATGCCCGCGTCGCTCAGTATTTTAAGGCCTTTACCTGCAACTTGTGGGTTTGTATCAACCATAGCGGCAATTACTTTTACTATGCCCGCCTTTTTTAAGCCTTCAGCACACGGTGGTGTACGCCCATAGTGACTACAAGGTTCAAGCGTTACATAAGCCGTTGCACCTTGTGCATTATTACCCGCTATTGCCAGTGCATTTACTTCAGCATGACCTTGACCAGCTAATTGATGGAACCCCTCACCAATGATTTGATTATTCTTAACTAATACACAGCCAACATTAGGATTAGGTGTGGTAGTAAACTCGCCTTTTTTGGCAAGCTCTATGGCGCGTGCCATATACATTTCGTCATGTTCGGTAAAAGTAATTTGGCTTTGCATTTATTATACCAATTGCGTTAAATAAGTGGTCTATTATAGCGCTAAGAAAATAGCGCAATAACAAGGCGAAAATTATGACATATAGTTGTTCTATATGAATAATTTTTAACGCAGTGAGTGCGCTATTTAATGCGATAGAATGATCATGTTTTTAATAAAATTGGTATTACTCCCCTAAGCGGGCAATTTCTTCGCCAAATTCGCGTATATCTTCAAAAGAGCGATAAACAGAAGCAAACCTTACATAAGCAACTTTATCGAGCTTTTTAAGCGCTTCCATAATGCATTCACCCACTAAGTGGCTTGAAATCTCTCGCTCACCCGTTGCACGTAATTGTGATTTTATTATGTTAACCACTTCTTCAACCTGTTCAGTACTCACTGGACGTTTCTCAAGTGCACGATTTAAACCATTCAACAGTTTATCTTCATTAAACGGCTCCCGACTGCCATCTTGTTTAACAACACGTGGCATAACCAGTTCAGCGCCTTCAAATGTAGTAAAGCGCTCGTGACAGTCGTTGCACTCACGGCGCCTACGAACTTGATGGCCTCCACCAACTAGGCGTGAATCAATAACTTTAGTATCTTTTGCTGTACAAAATGGGCAATGCATAACTCGGTACTTCCGTTTTAAAACAAAAAAGACCGCTAAATAGCGGTCTTTTATCTTAGCAAAAAAAAGGGCCTGTTGACCTTTCAGGATTAAATTTGTTCTATCTAGGGGCGATTTAATCGCGGCGCGAGGTTTGTAACCTAATGGGCTAAGTAAAAACCGAGCAACAAAGAGTAAATAGCCCCTAGGACGAACCCGAGGGCAGCGCATGTTTGGTATTTATGCTGCGTTATCGCCTATTTATGGGGAATAACCACACTACATAGGCTCTGCCTTGCCTAAAAACCAAACAGACTGCTGCAAATTAAACCTCGAAAGATAAACAGGCCCTAGCTGTTGTGCTCTAAATTACTGCTGCTTATGCAATTAAGCGTAAACAGGTAGTTTTGCACAAATTGCTTTTACTTTTTCTTTAACTTGCGCCTGTACAGATTCATCAGTGATGTTATCTAGTACGTCACAAATCCAGCCAGCAAGCTCTTTTGATTCTTCTTCTTTGAAACCACGACGAGTGATTGCAGGAGAACCAATACGCAAACCAGATGTTACAAACGGAGAACGTGGATCGTTTGGCACTGAGTTTTTATTAACTGTGATGTTAGCGTTACCAAGGGCTGCGTCTGCATCTTTACCAGTGATATCTTTATCGATTAAATCGAGTAGGAATAAGTGGTTTTCAGTTTTGTCAGATACGATTTTGTAGCCGCGCTCTTGCATTACAGCAACCATTGCTTTTGCGTTTTTAACAACTTGTGTTTGGTATACTTTAAATTCTGGTTGAAGTGCTTCTTTAAATGCCACTGCTTTTGCTGCAATAACATGACATAAAGGACCACCTTGGCCACCAGGGAAAACAGCGCTGTTAAGCTTTTTGTAGATTGCTTCGTCGCCACATGCAGAAATAATCAAACCACCACGAGGACCAGCAAGTGTTTTATGCGTAGTTGTAGTTACAACATGTGCATGAGGAACTGGGCTTGGGTAAACACCCGCCGCAATTAAACCTGCAACGTGAGCCATATCAACAAACAGGTAAGCACCTACTTTGTCAGCAATTTCACGGAATTTAGCCCAATCAACAATACCTGAGTACGCTGAGAAACCACCAATGATCATTTTTGGTTTGTGCTCAAGTGCTAGTGCTTCAACTTGTGCGTAATCAATTTCGCCCGTTGCTTCATCTAGTCCGTATTGGATTGCATTGTAAAGCTTACCAGAGAAGCTTACGTGAGAACCGTGAGTTAAGTGACCACCATGAGCTAGGCTCATACCTAGTACAGTATCGCCAGCGTCTAATAAAGCTAGAAAAACAGCTGCATTTGCTTGCGAACCAGCATGTGGTTGTACGTTAGCGTAGTCAGAACCAAATAATTCATTAGCACGGTCAATTGCTAATTGCTCAACAACATCTACATGCTCACAACCGCCATAATAACGTTTGCCAGGGTAACCTTCTGCGTATTTGTTTGTAAGCTGTGAACCCTGCGCTTCTAGTACGCGTGGGCTACAGTAGTTTTCTGAAGCGATTAGTTCGATATGCTCTTCTTGGCGAGCAGTTTCTTTGGTTATCGCGTCAAATAACTCTGGATCAAAATCCGAAATATTCATGTTACGTTCTAACATTGGGGTCTCCTAGGGCAACGTGTATGGTGTTTTTTAGAGGCTTTATTGTACGCTTTAAACGACTCTTTGCCTACGCTCTTAAGTTGAGGATATTTAAACAGGGATTGAAACTATTTCACAGACTTTTTAAGATGATATTTTTTAATAAGTACATAATTATTTTAAATGCATTTCATTTTTCACATTTAATTAGCTAATGAAAGCCTCTCTTTTTTGAATTATAATTTATAAAAAAAGCGGCCATAGCCGCTTCAATTATTATTTTTTATTACCGAGTTTTGCAAGTATTTCAGTACGCAAAGCATCGTAATCGGCGTTTATATCGCTTGCCAAGCACGGTTTTGCTAATGCATCGCTAAGTGGTTTTGGCATCTCTAATTCAATATTTAAAATATCCTCTACACTTTCTTTAAACTTAGCAGGATGAGCAGTTGCTAAAAAGATACCCGCTACACCAGGCGCTCGATTTTCAACAAGACCTTGGTACGCAATAGCAGTGTGAGGCTCTGCAACATAACCCATTTGTTGAATTTTTTTCATCACGGATTGCGTGTTTTGCTCGTTTACGCTAGTTGAATAAAAGTTATCGTAGCTAAACCAGTTATTATCTAACATTGTTTGCACACGCGGCCAGTTGTTTGGCTTACTTACATCCATTGCATTTGAAAGCGACTCAAGCGTTGCGTTTGGCGTCCACGTTTTATCAAGCATAAAGCGCGGCACAGTATCATTTTGGTTGGTTGTTGCACTTAGTTTGCCTACAGGTAAGCCAATAACCGCACCAATCATTGCAGCGCACACATTACCAAAGTTACCACTTGGTACTGATATGTGAGCCGTTGCGCGTTTTTCTTTTGGTAGCTGTGCAATGGCTTCAAAGTAGTAACAAACCTGAGCAACTAGACGGCTAATATTAATTGAGTTAGCTGAGTTTAGCCCAAGTGTTAATTTAACTTCTTCGTCTAAAAAGGCATTTTTAACTAACTCTTGGCAATCATCAAAGCTGCCCTCAACTGCGTAACAATGAATGTTATTACCAAGCGTTGTAAATAGCTTTTGCTGAGCAAGTGAAATTTTGCCTTTAGGGTATAAAACAACCACATCGACATTTGGTTTATTATAAAAAGCATGAGCAACTGCGGCACCGGTATCGCCCGATGTTGCTGTTAAAATAGTTACTTTCTCGTCTTTATTAAACTGCGCTAAACACTCTGCCATAAAGCGACCGCCAAAGTCTTTAAACGCAAGTGTAGGACCATGAAACAACTCTAAGCAGTATGTATTCTCTTGTACTTCCACCAGCTTAACTGGAAAGTTAAATGCATTTTTAACCATTTGTGCCACAATGTCGCTTGGCAGCTCATCACCAATCAGGTGGGATAATATTTTGCCACTGCGTGTAACAAAGTCCATATCAAGCAATGCATCAACATCGGACAGTGGCAGCAGGGATTCAGGGAAAAACACACCTTGATTACGACCCAAACCTGTTTTTACGGCTTCAACGAACGACACTTTTTGTGAGCACTCTTTTAAATTATGTAATTGCATGACTACCTATCCTATAAAACTGTTAATTGACGCGTGCCGTCGTTATCTAATTTACAAATGTGGCAAAAGCCTTGTTCGTTAATGTAATTTGCCTCTAACCACTGCGCGCATTGCTGTGCAGCTTCAAGTGTTTTACATACGCTAAACAAGGTGGGCCCTGCGCCCGAAATACTCACTATTTCAGCGCCCAGCGCTGGCAAGCTTGCTTTGGCTTCACTAAAACCTTTAATAAGCGGTGCCCGGTAAGGTTCTGCTATTTCATCTTTCATTATGCTCAGCGCCTCGTCAAAACGGTTAGTTAACAGTAAGCTACTAAATGCCGATAAACGCTGTGCAAACTCAACACTTGCATGCATGCTCAACTCTTTTGGTAAAACCGAGCGCGCTTTTGCAGTGTTGAGTGAAAAACCAGGGAACGCAGCAACGTAGTACCAATTTTCATCAACAGGCAGTGCAATCGATTTATCAGGGATTAAACCACCTGTTAATTGCAAACCACCTAAATAACATGGCGTGATGTTGTCGTAATGACGGCCACCGCTCACTACAGCTTCGAAGTCAGCCATAAGCTCAATAAGCTCAACCTGACTTAAGTTAGTTTGTGCAAATTGATCAAGAGCAGCAAAGGTAGCCACGACCGAGCATGCACTAGATCCAAGTCCAGATCCAATTGGTAAATTCTTTTTAAGCTCGAGCTTTACGCTTGGCATATCAGGCGCAACATGCGCTCTAAAATGCACTAAACACTGGTACGCTAAATTATCCTGCGCATCACTTGGTAACTTATGAGCGTACTCGCCTGTGCAAATAAATTCGTCGCTTGGTGCTGCGCTAACAACGGCTACATCGCCTAATAAACTGCCATCAATTGGCGCAAGGGCTGCGCCAAGGGCATCAAAACCCACTGCAAAATTACCAATAGACGCCGGCGCATATACTTCAATCATAATGTGCTCCTAGCGCGATAGCGTTTTTAAAATATCAGCAAATACACCCGCTGCTGTTACTTCAGAGCCTGCACCATAACCACGAATTACAAACGGACGCGGCTGGTAGTATTGGCTTAAAATAGCAAGTGCATTTTCGCCATCGCGAATAACACTAAGTGCATGTTTTTCATCTACCGCTTCAATACCTACTTTACAGTGACCTTCTTTAATTTTTCCTACATAACGAAGTACCTTACCTTCGCTCGCAGCGCTTTGAATGCGGTCATTAAAATCAGCATCTAGGCTTGGTAGTTTTGCCATAAACTCATCAACGCTATCGCCTTGTGCAAAACCAACTGGTAATACCGATTCAACTTCGATATCGCTCAGCTCTAATTTCATACCTGCTTCGCGTGCAATGATCAGTAACTTACGTGCTACATCGGTACCCGATAAATCATCACGAGGGTCTGGCTCTGTAAAGCCGCTTTCTTTGGCTTTAATGGTTGCCTCAGAAAGTGATAAACCATCTTGAAGTGCGCCAAACATATACGAAAGTGAACCTGATAAAATACCGCTAAACTCTAACAATTCATCACCAGCACCAAATAACGATTGTAAGTTATCGATTACTGGTAAGCCTGCACCAACGTTTGTTTCGTATAAGAATTTCCGATTATTCTTTTGCGTAGCAGCTATTAAGTCTTGGTAATACGTGTATGAGCTTGTTGTGGCTTTTTTGTTCGCTGCAACCACATGAAAACCTGCATTTAAAAAGTCTAGGTATTGCGCAGCAAGTGCATCTGACGATGTACAATCAACAATTACTGGATTAACTAAATGATTTTGTTTAACAAACTGCTCTACTAGTTTTAAATCAAACGCTTGCTCAGATAAGGATAGTTTTTGCTGCCAATCAGAAAAAGCAATACCTTCACTATCTAGATGTAATTGACGAGAGTTAGCAACACCATACAAGTTGAGTTTAATATTACGCTTTTCAAGCCACGCTTGTTGACGTTCAAGCTGATTAATAAGCTCTTGTCCTACTAAGCCACAACCTAGTAAAAACACATCAATTGACGGCACATGCGTGAAAAAGTTTTCATGGCATATTTTTACAGCGTCATTACATAACTCACCATCAATTACCGCAGAAATAGCACTTTCTGTAGAATCCTGTGCAATTGCCACAATATTTACTTGCGCTTGTGCAAGCGATGCAAAAAACTTAGCCGCTAATCCACGGTGTGCGCGCATGTTGTCACCCACTAAAGTAACAATGGCTAAATTACGCTGTACTTGTACAGGCTCAATAAGCCCTGCTTGTAATTCAAGCTTAAATGCAGTTTGTAGCGCATCGAGTGCAAGTGCGAGGTCTGTTTCGTGCACACAAAAGCTAATGCTAAATTCGCATGATGATTGTGTAATTAAAACAATAGATACGTTATCGTGGGCAAGCGCATTAAATACTTTAGATGCCATGCCTACTTTACCTTTCATGCCCGGGCCTGAAACCGTTAGCATTGCAAGTTCTTGTAGGCTCGAAAGCGCTTTTACCGGCTCGTCTGATGAATAATCGTTACCAATTAATGAACCTTGTGCGTCTGGGTTATGCGTATTTTTAATTTCACATGGCACGCCTGCTTTAGCACACGGTAAGATTGTTTTAGGATGAAGTACTTTTGCACCAAAATAAGAAAGCTCCATCGCTTCTTTATAAGATAAAAAATCTACCTTAGTCGCTTTTTTGATATAACGAGGATCAGCGCTGTATACGCCATCAACATCTGTCCAAATTTGGCAAATTTCAGCGTCTAAACAGGCTGCTGCAATTGCTGCTGAGTAATCAGAGCCATTACGGCCAAGCGTTGTAAGCTCACCTTTGTCATTACTTGCTGTAAAGCCAGGCATGATATAAATAGTTGCAGGGTTTTCTTTAAGTACAGCTTGAAAGCGCGACTTACTTAAGACTAAATCAGCTTCGGCATCAATATAACCACCAGTAGAAGCAATACAGCTTGTCGCTTCTAGGTATCTTGCATCGTGAGAGCTCAATAAAGCCTGCATTAAAGAAACACTAACGCGTTCTCCAAAGCTAATTACGAACGCACGAACTTGCTCAGGGCAACACTGTATAAGTGACACGCCATCTAGTTTATTTTTAAGCTCGTCTAAGTTTGGCCAGCTTGTAACTACCACACCACTTTTTTCAACGTCAGCTTTTAAACCTTCACAACGGCTAACTAATATTTGCCATTGCTGCGAAAAATCTAAACCTTGCTCTGCGGCACTTGCCAGTGCAACCAGTGAATCTGTCATGCCACCTGGCGCAGATAACACTAATAACATTTCATCTTTTAACTGTGCTTTAACTAATTGAGCTACCTGCTCAAGGCAAGCAAAGTCGGCAAGCGACGAGCCTCCAAATTTTAAAACGCGCATTATTTATGTTCCTCATCCCATAAAACGAAAAAAGGCCTGTGTTCTAAGTGAACACAGGCCTTTAAATTTGTTGCACCGACCTATGCCACTATCCAGTAAGAATGGTGGTTGTAATAATGATGGTCAGTACGCGATTAATTGTTTTCATAGGCTAAGACTGCCTTAACAAAGGCTATGCTGTCAACCCTAAATTAAAAGATAAAACAGCCTTTTTTGACAAAAAAAGGCTCAATGAATGCCAAATTTATGCAGTATCTCATTCATCCTATTTTTATCTATGGGTTTATTCACAAAATCAATTGCACCCAATTGAGTCACTCGCTGCTTCATTTTTTCTTGAATATCAGCAGAGATAACAAGTACAAAGCACTCTATTTTATTTGCTTTTATATGTTCAAGTACTTGGACACCATCCACTTCTGGCATAGTTAAATCTAAACACAATAAATCAAAATTATTCGTTTTAAATAGCTCAATGGCTTTTGCACCATTTACAGCCTGTTGAATATCTACATCAATACACTGTTGCAGACACCTAATGACCTGTTTACGTGCGACGGTTGAATCGTCACATACCAAAATAGAAAAATTCATAGTTTTTACTACTGAGTGAACATAATTAAAATTATTAATGAGGAGCTACCTATAGCATCCTACGTGTCAGTACCGCTATACGCAACAAAGTAACGTTAACTCTTTTATATAAAGTTTATATTTGTTACGTTTATGTTAGTGTAACTAGTTGCTTGTATATACTTAAAAATAAAATAATTTGTAGATTAAAATAAATAGTTAATCCATTACAAGCTTTATCTATAGTAAATTAAAGGTTAACTAGAATATAAAAGGCAAGAAAATTAAATGTTTTATGTATTTTTAAGCATTTATTGACTAACTTTTAACTAAATAAATAAATATAGTCTAAACAAAGGAATAACTGAACACTCATGTTACAACAAAGCCTTTCTAAAAAGTTATTGACTAGCGTGCTATCAGTCTATTTTTTGCTGACATTTGTGGTCACTTGCGGGCAAGTTATTGCTGAGTACGTCAATACTAAAGATTATATTAGAGACGAATTAGCAACGTTACAAAAAACCTTCAGCCGCAGTTTAACTAGAGCAATTTGGGAATTAAATACCAAACAAACCATCACAACTGCTGAGGGGCTATTAGCGATCCCTATGATTGAAGGCATAATTGTGCGCGATGATAGTGGTGAAATAATCTCGCAACTTGGTCGCTCTCTCGATATACACAAACTATATAGCCAACAATTGGTACAAGAAGAAGTTATTCTTGAAGACGCCAAATCAGGTTTATTTGGGTATACCTTCCCGCTTATTTTTGAATTTTCAGGACGCGCAACTCAAGTTGGTGACGTTACGCTTTTTTCTAGTCGAGAAGTTGTTTTTAGCCGCATTATGGTGTCAATTTACTTTTTAATTGGCAATGCAATGATTAAAACTACTTTTTTAATTATTCTCTTTTTAATGGCTTTTAGAAAGCTGCTTACAGATCCCTTAGCCCAACTAACCGATCAAATAGAAAACTTAGAACTTGATGAACTCGAAGGTGAACATATTGAAATTGAAACCGATGAGCATAACGAACTCAAAGTTATGGAAAAATCATTCAATAGACTTATCGATAAAGTAGTTCAATATCGCAAAGAGTTAGAGCTCGCACAAAAAGAGCTCATTATTAGTAATGAAAAACTAGATCAACACAATGTTCAATTAGAGCAAGATGTAGCTCGCAAAACATCAAACTTAAGCCAAGCTATGATGGATTTACAACAACAAAAATACGAGCTCGAAAAACAAAAAATTGTCCTCACCGATGAAATCGATTTACGCCGTAGCACCGAACTAGAACTACTAACAAAACAAACTGAATTAGAGCGTTATGTAGAAGAATTAAGTCTTGCTCAAGAGCGCTTACTTGGCACCGAAAAAATGGCTGCACTTGGCGGGCTCGTTGCAGGGATAACTCACGACATTAACACCCCAATCGGTATTGGAGTAACTGCTATATCATTTTTACAAGAGCGCCTAAATCAGATAGATGTTGCTTATAAAGAAAAAACTCTTTCACCTAAAGTGCTCGAAAACTTTATTAACGATGCGAAGCAAAGTACCAGTTTGCTAACGACAAACTTAGACAGAGCGTCTGAATTAATAGCCAGCTTTAAACAAATTGCAGTTGATCAGGCAAGTGAAGCGGTCAGAACGATTAATTTTAAAGATTACATCAATGAGGTTATTCGCTCACTTCACCCGCAATTAAAAAAAACAGCGCACTCAATTAAGCTCGCATGTCCCGAGGATCTAATCTTAAATTTACCTGCGGGCGCTATAAGTCAAATTTTTACTAATTTAATCATGAACTCGCTGATTCATGGTTTCGAAGGAAAAAACAACGGCATTATAGATATAAACATAGCCAGCAACGAAACCGATTTAATCATTAATTATAAAGATAATGGTAATGGAGTAACGAGCGAGCAACTCGAAAAACTATTTAATCCATTTTTTACAACTAAGCGAGATCAGGGCGGTAGTGGGCTTGGTACTCACATTATGCTCAATCTAGTAAAACAAACTTTAAGCGGCTCAATTGAAGCCACCAGTAATACTGGTGAAGGTTTAAGTTATGTAATTAAATTCCCCAAAAACATGCAAAAGCCTTTGCCTATATTTAATCAAGATTAAATCGTCATAACAATAAAATCAGTCATTTCGAGATACTGATTTTATTGTTATGATTGAACAAATTTTTCAAATGGATCAATCCCCATGTGGTTTAGTAACCTTATTTGTTACCGCTTTAAACAAGATGTTTCGTACACTCAAGAAGATTTCGATAAAGCATTAGAGCAAGATTTATTTCGTCCATGTACAGGCCAAGAGCTTTCTACATTTGGCTGGACTAAGGCATTTGGAAAGCACGGTGATACGCTCTCGCATTTTTCACAAAAAAGTATTTTAGTTTGCGCCAAGCGTGAAGAAAAGGTTCTCCCTGCATCAGTTATCAACGAACTTGTTGCTGAAAAAGTCGATTTAATTGAAGCTGAAGAAAATCGCCCTGTTAAGAAAAAAGAAAAAGATGAATTGAAAGAAAATATCCTTCATGCCCTTCTTCCACAAGCATTTAAAAAGTCGAGCCTACAGTTTGCATTTATTGATCAAGAAAATGGCTGGGTAGTAGTAAACAGTGGCAGTTTTAATAAAGCTGAA
Source organism: Pseudoalteromonas aliena SW19 (assembly GCF_014905615.1). Classification (NCBI taxonomy): domain Bacteria; kingdom Pseudomonadati; phylum Pseudomonadota; class Gammaproteobacteria; order Alteromonadales; family Pseudoalteromonadaceae; genus Pseudoalteromonas; species Pseudoalteromonas aliena. Next base: position 388,634 of record NZ_AQGU01000027.1, on the reverse strand, counting down.
GAACTACTTGCACTACTGCGTAAATCGTTAGGGACACTTCCTGTAGTTCCTGCTTTTGCTAATTACGACTTAGATGTATTTTTAACTGATTGGTTAACTAACTTCAGTACGCCAGAAGGTTTTGCTATAGGTTCTGACGCTGAGCTTGAAGAAGCAGATGACAGCGGCGCACAAGTTAAACTTAAAGGCCATGACCTATCGTGTGATGAAGTAAAATCGCATCTTGAAAGTGGTAAACGCGTCACTAAACTTGCACTTGATTGGCAAGAGCGCGTTAAGTTCATGCTGCAAAACGACGGTTCGATTAAGCGTTTAAGCTATTCAGAAACGTTAAAAGAAGAAAATGCTGATATCCCTAAAGAAGATATGGCTGTAAAACTAGACGCAGATTTCATTCTCTCATCAGAAGAGATCAAACAGCTCCTAGAAGAACTTACACAAGGTTTAGGTGATGCTGACGATTTAGTTAAACCATAACCAGTTGAATATTAAAAAAGCACGATTTAATCGTGCTTTTTTAATGCGTTGAATTTACTTGCAATAGGCCCGCTATTGACGCGTAAATTCGCCTTGTTTTCACTGAAAATCTCTGGCTAGAGAAAATAAAACTAGGGCCTGTTGACCTTTCAGGATTAAAATTTGTTCAATCTAGGGGCGATTTAATCGCGACGTGAGGTTTGTAACCTAGTGGGCTAAGTAAAAACCGAGCAACAAAGAGTAAATTGCCCCTAGGCAGAACCCAAGGGCAGCGCATGTTTGGCATTTATGCTGCGTTATCGCCTATTTATGGGGAATAACCACACTACATAGGCTCTGCCTTGCTTAAATACCAAACACACTGCTGCAAATTTAACCTCGAAAGATAAACAGGCCTTAAATATCAACATGATTCAATACGTTAGTAAATCTCTTAACCAGAGTTCAGGTTAGCTAAACATTTCTTTTACGTCATCGAGCATATCGTTATATTCATCGCTAGAAAATAACTCCATTGATGAGATAACACCTTTATCAATATACACTTGTAACGCAGCAGATTTATCCGAAACCTGCAGTGTTCCCTCTAATATGGCACCTATTCGAATAAAATCTACATAACTGATTTTTTCTGGTTTATACGCAGGATCGGCCCAGCTCAATGCAACGTCAGAAAACTCATCAGGAAACTCCCATGCATTCATTATAGAAGAACCGACTTTGCCACTGAGTTTTTGAATTGCATGCGCTAAAAAGCTAGGATTAGCAAAGACTTCAGGATGACGTTCAGCTTCAGTCAAAATAGGCAAAACACCAATATTATAAACAAGCGCTGCTAACGTAATTGAATCACGATTTAATGAAGTGTGTTTATTATTTAGTAAATAAAACTCCATTAATGAAATTGAATGACACGCAACTGTTAACGTTTTTTGCCACGCCTTACCCATGTATCCTTTGATCAACTCATTGTTTGAAACGAATAACTGCTCCATAGCCATAGCTGTTACAATATTTTTAATTTGACGCAATCCAATGCGCGTTACAGCTTGATGTAAATTAGATACTTTCACTGAACGGCCCATTATGGCGCTATTTGCAACTTTAATCATACGGGCAGATAAAGCAGGGTCCTGTGAAATAACATCTGACATTTTAGTTAAATTTACTTCAGGGTTATCAGCCGCCTGTCTAACTTTAACGGCCACTTCTGGCAACGTAGGTAAAACAAGCGTATCGTTATTTATTCTATCGACTAAAATCGTTAATAGTGCATTTTCTGTAGACATAGAGCGGTCATCCTTTTGTTCTTTAGTTATAATATAACTGCAAGCCTCGACAATTAATTTTTATAGCAGTGGTAATACAATAAGTATTGTCTAACTTACCGTTAAAGTTAAGGAAATTATAGATATTTATTTTATTCACCTCTTTTCATCTGCACAATTAACCATACAACGCCTAATACTTGCTATTTGCCATTTAGTTTTGCTTTAATGCATCACAATAGGGAAGCGTACATACTTTTTGTTATTTTATTAGCGCTCACACATTATTAAATTTACTTTTTTAACAGGCAATATAATGATCTTAAATAAAATTAGCCAAGCAATTATACTCTCTGGCGTTGTTTTTCTTAGTGCATGTTCAGAGCAAGCCCCCTCATCAACCAACGCCACAGCAAAAACAGAAAAACTAACCAGTGCTGCAGATAAGCAAATGACTCCAGCGCTTATTAATGCAGACAAACAGCGTTTAGATATCTATACCGATTTTAGCCTGCAAAGCGATTTATCACATTTAAGTGATAACCAAAAAGCGATGCTTGTGAAACTTATTGATGCTTCAAAAATAATGGATGAGTTATTTTGGAAACAAGCATTTGGTGAGAGTAAAGATACTTTTTTAGCTAAATTAAACGATGAAAAAATACGCCTATTTGCAGATATTAACTACGGCCCATGGGATCGTTTAAATGGTGATGAAGCGTTTTTATCAGGATATAAAGAAAAACCACTTGGTGCGCAGTTTTACCCTGCCGACATAACTAAAGAAGAGTTAAACAACGCAGACGTTAAAGATAAAACGGGGCTTTACTCAGTTATTAAGCGTGATGAGCAAGGCAAACTTTACAGCGTCCCTTATTCTAAAGAATATGCTGTTGAGCTTGCAAAAGCAGCGGACCTTCTTCGCGAAGCAAGTAAACTTGCTGATGATAAAGAATTTGCAAGTTACCTAAACCTACGTGCCGATGCCTTGCAAAAAGATGATTTCCAAAATTCTGATTTTGCTTGGATGGACATGAAGAATAACCCAATTGATGTGGTTATTGGCCCTATAGAAACTTATGAAGATCAATTATTTGGTTACCGCGCTGCTTATGAATCCTATGTGTTAATTAAAGATTTAAAATGGAGTGAACGGTTAGCTAAATTTGCAGCCTTTTTACCTGAGCTGCAAAAAGACTTACCTGTAGATGCTAAATACAAACAAGAAGTGCCAGGCTCTGATGCCGACCTAAATGCATATGATGTTGTTTATTATGCTGGCCATTCCAACGCAGGCAGTAAAACAATTGCCATTAATCTACCAAACGATGAGCAAGTTCAGCTAGAAAAAGGGACTCGTCGTCTACAACTTAAAAACGCAATGCGTGCTAAGTTTGATAAAATTTTAGTGCCAATTTCAGAGCAACTTATTGTTTCTGAGCAACGTAAACATATTACTTTTGATGCGTTTTTTGCCAACACTATGTTTCATGAAGTAGCGCATGGTTTAGGCATCAAAAATACGATTACCGACAAAGGAACTGTTCGCCAATCACTACAAGAGCATGCAAGTGCGCTTGAAGAAGGCAAAGCCGATATTTTAGGCCTGTACATGATTGAGCAATTACTTAAAAAGGGCGAAATTACAGAAGGAACTATTGAAGATTATTACACGACCTTCATGGCGGGCATATTTCGTTCTGTGCGCTTTGGTGCATCAAGTGCACATGGTAAAGCAAATATGATCCGCTTTAACTTTTTTGCTCAAGAAGGCGCTTTTTCTAAAAATGAAGCGGGTTTATACCGCGTAAATATGGAAAAAATGAGTATGGCAATGGCTAAGCTTTCTCGTCTAATTTTAACCTTACAAGGTGATGGCGATTACGAAAAAGTTGATCAGCTAATTGCAACTCATGGCGGCATTAAAGAAGAACTTGCTAAAGACTTAGAAAAATTAAGCCAAGCAAATATTCCTGTAGATGTTACGTTTAAACAAGGTAAAGAGGTACTAGGTTTAAAATAACCTAGCACGGTGATAATTTAAGAGCGTTACAGCAAACACTGTAACGCTTTTTTATTATACCAATTGCATTAAATTAGTGATCTATTATAGCGATAAGAAAATAGCGCAATAGCAAGGCTAAAATTATGATACATAGTTGTTCTATATAAATAATTTTTAACGTAGTTAGTGAGTTATTTAATACGCTAGAATGATCATGTTTTAAAAAAATTGGTATTATTTATCGTTTACCACTTCGCGCACTACAGGCTCTAGGCTTTTCATACCCCAGCGCCTTCCTTTATCGAGCGCAGCCTCTACATCAAGACCCTGCTCATGTGCAGAAATTGCCATCAATGCCCCAACTCGATTACTGCTTGCACAATGCACTAAAATCGATTCACCCTTAAACTCATTAAGTAAGTTTATTAAATTACGCGCATTTTCAACTGTAACATCCTGCGCACCTGCGATCGGTAATGCGTGATAGTTCATTCCTAGAGATCGTACAAACTCACCTTCATCCCACGTTTGTTCACTAAAGGAGCGTAAGTTTATGACGTGCTTTACACCCGCTTGCGATAGCAACTTAATTTGTTCAGCGCTAGGTTGTGCCGCCGAGTAAACATGATTGCTATGTTCGACTAAATTTTTTATAGCTGTCTTTTTAATAATTTCAGCGTTAACTGGCTGCTCAGTTGCAACAGCAAAGTACCCACCTGATAACGCGACAATAAATAAACCCGTACAAAGTTGATTGATTAGCTTCATTTTATTCCTCATTTATATTATTAACCGCTATTAAAAATAGGTTTTTAATTTTACTATTTGCTCATCAGTATAAAGGACAGCAGAAAATTTGCCCCATACAGGCGCAGGCCATGCCTTATCGCTTTTAAAACGTGCTATGTGATGAATATGTAATTGCGGTACCATATTACCCAAAGCCGCTACATTTAGCTTATCGGGGTTAAAAACTTTTATTAGTAGCTTACTGAGTTTTGCTGACTCTTTTAAATACACAATTTGATCAGCTTCAGATAAATCAATAATCTCTTTTAAATTAGGCTGCCTAGGCACTAATACAAACCATGGGTACTGGCTGTCGTTTAATAAAAGCACTTTACACAATGGCCAGTTGGCAAGCTCGATACAATCACGTTTAAGCTCCGGCGCTAATTCGAATACAGGGTTAGTCATGGTTATGTCCTACTTAGTCTTTAATAATGGCTACTTTATAGCATTTAGTTGCAGTTGCACACGCTTGGCTTTACCATTCAAAGCACTATTTATAATAAGCTAAGGCAACCTTGTGCTAAAAAAAATAAAACATCTTTCACTGGCTATGCCACTAATAGTTGGCGCTATTAGTGTTCAAGCAAAACCTTTATCGCTGGAGCGTATTTTTGACGATCCGAGCTTGTCGGGTAAATCCCCTGTACAACTTAAATTTTCTCCTGATGGTAGTCGCGTAACTTATTTACAAGGTAAGAGCGATGACTATAACCGCTATGACTTATGGGAATACAACCTAAAAGATAACACTAACCGTATATTGGTTGATTCGGCAAAGTTATTTTCAGGCCCAGAAAACTTATCCGATGAAGAAAAAGCGCGCCGCGAACGCCAACGTATTTTTGGTAAAGGCATACTTGAATATAAATGGTCTAAAGATGGCAGCGCACTGTTATTTCCACTGAACGGCGACCTTTACTATTACGATTTAGCCTCTGCTAAAAGTAAAAAGTTAACCGATACTGAAACATTTGAAACCGATGCACGCTTTTCACCTAAAGGGAATTATGTTTCGTTTATTCGTGAGCAAAACCTATTCGCTTTAGAGCTTGATTCAGGTAAAGAAATTCAGCTTAGTAAAGATGGCGGCGGTGTAATTAAAAACGGCATGGCCGAATTTGTTGCACAAGAAGAAATGAGCCGTATGACGGGCTACTGGTGGTCTGGGGACGAAACTAAAATTGCTTATACCCGTGTTGATGAAACACCCGTAAAAGAAGCTATCCGTAACGAAATTTACGCTGATGAAGTGAAATTATTCAATCAACGCTACCCGTTTACAGGTACCGATAACGTAAAAATTCAACTTGGTGTTGTTAAGCTAAACGATCAACAAGTAGATTGGATTGATTTAGGTAAAGACGAAGACATTTATATTGCACGTGCCAAATGGCTAAAAGACGGCAATACATTGTCGTACCAATGGCAAAACCGCTCGCAACATAAATTAGAGCTTCGTTTTTATAACAGCGAAACTAAAATACAAAAAGTAGCACTGACCGAAAATAGCGAAACGTGGATTAACCTACATTTTGACCTTGAATTTTTAAAGGACAAAAAACACTTTGTATGGGCGTCTGAGCGCAACGGTTTTAAACACTTATACCTGTATCGCACAAACGGTCAACTTGTTCGCCAAATTACCTCTGGTGATTGGGCTGTTGATAGCTTAAAAGGCATTGATGAAAACAAAGGCATTGTTTACTTTGCTGCTCGTAAAGACACGCCTCTTGAAAGCCACTTATACAGCGCCTCTTTATTTAAAAAAGGTAATACAAAACGTATCACCGAAAAAGGTCAGTACCATAATGTTGTGCTCGCAAAAGACAGCAAAACTTTTATCGATAATAGCTCGTCTGATAATAAACCAAACTCTGCAGCGCTTCGCAAAGTAAACGGCGAATTTATTACATGGCTTGAAGAAAACAAGCTTGATAGCAACCACCCGCTTACCCCTTATTTAAACGATTTAACAAAACCAGAATACGGCACAATTAAAGCCGATGATGGCCAAGTTATGCATTACCGTTTATTCAAACCTAGTAACATCACTGATGGTAAAAAACACCCTGTTATTGTTAACGTATACGGCGGCCCGCATGCCCAACGAGTGACGAATAGCTGGCGTAGTAAAAATTTGTATTTTCAGTACATGGCGCAGCAAGGTTATGTAATTTTTCAACTGGACAACCGTGGTTCGTACAACCGTGGTAAAAAGTTTGAAGATGCGATTTATAAACACCTTGGTGTAGTGGAAGTTGCCGATCAAATTAAGGGCGTAGAGTTTTTACGCACACTTGACTATGTAGATCCAGAACGTATTGGCATATATGGTCATAGTTACGGTGGTTACATGGCGCTTATGACAATGTTTAAAGCAGGTGACTACTTTAAAGCCGGCGTATCGGGTGCTCCAGTAACCGATTGGGCATTGTATGATACGCACTACACTGAGCGCTATTTAGGACACCCTGACACAAACGCAAAAGGCTATGAAGCCAGTGCTGTTTTTCCATATACAGACGGCTTAAAAGGCCCATTGATGATCTACCACGGTATGGCTGACGATAACGTTTTATTTACCCATGCCACAAAGCTATTTAAACAATTGCAAGATAACGAAAAGCAGTTTGAAATGATGACCTACCCAGGCTCTAAACACAGCTTACGCGGTAAGCAAGTGCAAACACATTTACATAAAACCATTACAAATTTCTTTAATCGTCATTTTGATGTTGAATAACTGGAAAATTTGAAAAGTAGACTAAAGGCTGATTGATAAATCAGCCTTTTTTTTGTCTTATAGAGTGCTAAGCATAGATTTAACTTTCTTTTTAACTATGCTTATTATATGCACTTGCAGTGCGCACTTATCGAGGATGAATGTATGCCCAACCTACGCCGCTTTAGTATATTTCAACGCTTTTATTTATTAGTAGGTGTTGTGGTAATTGGACTTGTTGTATTGAGTATATCAAGCTTAACTCATCAATATAGTTCACTTAAAAACGAACAACATATCAAAACACAAAATGTAGTTGAAACGGCTTACAGCATTATTGAGCACTTTTATACGCTTGAGAAGAATAATGAACTCACTCAACAACAAGCACAGTCACAAGCATTACATACAATTAGTGCACTTCGGTACGACAAAACCAACTACTTTTGGATAAACGATTACCAACCAAATATGGTAATGCATCCTATTAAACCAGCCCTAGATGGTAAAAACTTAACAAATAATAAAGACCCCGACGGTAAAACACTATTTGTTGATATGGTTAATATAGTTAAGCGTGATGGTGAAGGTTTTATACCGTATAAATGGCCTAAGCCCGGAAAAGAGCAGCCAGTTGATAAAATTGCGTTTGTAAAAGGGTTTAACCAATGGCAATGGATCATTGGCTCGGGTGTGTACCTTGACTCGATTGATGAGGCATTTAGCGAACAACGTAATCTAATAGTCATCAGTGCAATCATTATGATTACTGCGGTTATTTTACTTAGCTACTTTATAGGTAAGAGTATTTTAACTCCAACCCGCTTAGCTGCCGATATGATGAAAGATATTTCACAAGGAGAAGGCGATTTAACACGTACGCTAAATGAGTCTGGTAATGACGAAATTTCAGAGTTATCTCACTCTTTTAACTTATTTATATTGAAAATGCGAGAGTCGCTTATTCATGTTTCGCAAAGTGCGTACGATGTAAGCGAGCATGCACATACTGTTGACGAATCAAGTAAAACGAGTCATTCGTTTATTGAGCTTCAAAACGATAGCTCAACGCAAGTCGCTGCCGCTATGGAGCAAATGACTCACCAAATACACGATGTGAGCCGTAATGCTGAAGCTGCTGAACAAGCTGCAAATGAGGCCGCTCATAATGCATCAACAGGTAAAAGTGTGGTGGCAACAACGATTACCGCAATAAAAACTCTTTCGACTAATATAGAAACTGTAAGCCGCGTTACTGAGGATTTAGCAAACGAAAGTAATAACATAGGTTCGGTCCTTGATGTGATTCGAAGCATTTCGGAGCAAACAAACCTGTTGGCACTTAATGCTGCAATAGAGGCTGCACGTGCGGGCGAACACGGTCGAGGTTTTGCTGTTGTTGCCGATGAGGTACGAACACTGGCGAGTCGCACAGGGCAAAGCACTGATGAAATTCAAACAATGATAACAAAATTACAAGAAGGTGCTAAAGCCGCTGTAGAAGCTGTAAAATCAAGCCAAACGCTTTCACTGTCAACGGTTGAGCAAGCATCGTCAGCAAATACTTCACTAGATGAAATAGAAAGACTGGTATCAGTGATCACTGAAATGAATAGCCAGATAGCACGCGCTACAGAGCAACAAACACAAGCCGCCGATGAGGTTAATTTACGTATTAACGACTTATCCCATTCAACAAGCGAATCGCTTGATAATACCAAACAGCTAACAGGCGCTAGTAATAAGCTAAAACAAAGTAGCATATCGCTATCAACTGTTGTTAAACGATTTAAGTTAGATTGATTTTTAAATAATAAAAAGCCCTGAAAACAGGGCTTTTTTACGTGCTAAATTAAAGCTGGTTTACAACTACAAACAATAAAGAGCAAATAAGCTCGTCACTGATGCAGCCGTTGGTTTACCGTGCTGCCAATCACCACCTTCAACACCGCTACCCGCAATATCCATATGTACATAAGGCAGAGGTTGTTCAGAGTCGTTACCATGCTTATCTAATCCGCCAACAATAGCCATAAATGCCATCGGAAATTGATGCCCACGCGCAGTAACTGCAGACGCTGCGTTATTACTAGAGAGTACATCGTCAGCAAGTGTGCGCGGTTTGATAAAGTCGTAATCTTCACGGCGTGAGCGCGATACTTCTGCGCCATCGGCCCATAGGTCACCACAGTCAGCTATTTGACGTGAAATACCAGCGCTACGAGCAGGACCATTTTCAACATAAGCTCCATAAGGTCCCATTGCACGAGCTGCGTGGCCTGTTAATGTAGCCACAGTAAATAGCGTTGGATTGATTTCACCCTTAGCCAAATCTTTCATTTCACTAAGTAAGTCGCCCATTGCTAAGCGCCCTTCTGCATCGGTATTACCAATACGTACACGTATACCTTCGCGGCTAGTGATAATTTCATCTGGTACAAAACAATCCGAACCAATAGAATTACGAACAACGGCTAAATAAGCGATGACTTTAACGCCTTTAGGCTGAAAATCAGCAACGGCTTTCATAAAGCCCGCAACAGATGCTGCGCCACCTTTATCGCGGCTCATACCTGCCATATAACCGCCTACTTTTAAATCGGCACCACCTGTGTCATACACCAGGCCTTTACCAACAAACATAAGTGTTCGCGTAATTTCGCCACTTGGTACATATTCAAGCTTAACAACGCGTGGATGATGGCGCTCTACAGCGTACGATGCACGAGCAACAGTGCTTAACATTGGGTAATTTTTATCAATCGCTGCAATATCATCAATCACGTCAACGGCAATATTTGAGCCTTTAAATAAATCAACGCAGTAATCAGCAAAGCGTGGTGGAGCCATACGCTCAGGCTCAGTACCACACAAATCACGTGCAGCGTATTGACCTGCTGCAATTGCATTAACAGCGTTAATTGTTTGCTCATTTGCGCCAACTAAACCGATATTTGTTATAGGTTCAATACTCTCACCATGAAACTCACGTGCTTCTAACGGCTGCCACAATGCTTGGCAAGCACCTAAATAAGCAACTTCCAGCGCATGTTGGTAACGGCTATCAGCATTTAAGTTTGGTAAAAATAATGCAGGATTAACACTGCCCGACGCCTTCGCTTCGTTAATTGCAAGTTTAGCGGCATCAAAATAACGGCGTACGTCGTCGTAATCTCTATTTAAAGGACCCGTTGGCGCAAGAATCACTCTTTTATTTTCAATTACTAATAAAGTAATTTGCTTACCAATACGAGAATCAACTTTTGATTGTGCTAAAACAGCATCTCGTAGTGGATTGTTTGGTAATTGAGAAAAATCATCACTGATAATGATTAATGCATCATGAGATGTACATTCAAGGCTAGCACTTACTGGCTGAGCCAACACGGCTTGTGGATATGCCATAAATAAAGGTCCTGTTAAAAAACATAAGCCTCTATTATCGTCGATTTAAATATTGAAGACCAGCAAGCTGCGACAAGCATTTAGTTTAATTGCTTGTTTATTGGCAACTTGCAGTTACAGGCTTTGCCACTTAATCGAGAATACTAAGCTGTAAATTATGCTCTGGCTGGTTTTTTATACCCACGCCAAGACCTAAAAGCCTTACTGGCTGCTGCACACCTCGTTGATAAGCTTTAGTTAGTAACTGAGTAAAAATTTCAGTGTTTAATTGATGGTATGCCTGATCCGCAGAAGTCACTACAAAATTGGCAAATTTAACTTTAACGCTCAGTTTATTAATTCTGTTTTGTAATTGTTGTTTATCTAAACGTACCTTCAACTCCTCTAACAACTTAGGGAGTTGCTCTAGGCATTCTTGTAAGCTGTTTTTATTGTATTCATAAGTATGCTCAACACTTAACGATTTTCTAATTCGATTGGTAGAGACTTTACCAACATATTCACCCGCACACTTTTGATAAAGAGAAACACCAAAGTTACCTACATGCTGCTGCATCCAATTTACGCCTTTTTCGCGCACATCTTTGCCGGTGTATAACCCTTTTAAATTGAGTTTTTCGAGCGTTACTTTCCCCACCCCAGGAATTTTACCCAGTGGTAACTGCGCTAAAAAACCATCAACTTCATTGGGTAATACTACAAATTGCCCGTTGGGCTTATTTTCGTCACTCGCTATTTTGGCAATAAACTTAATTGGCGCAATCCCTGCTGATGCAGTCAGCCCAGTTGCATTGTAAATATCGGCTCTTATTTGTTGTGCAATAAGCGTAGCACTGCCTTTACAGGCGGCACTATTTGTTACATCAAGGTAAGCTTCATCAAGGGAAAGTGGCTCAATTAAATCTGTGTAGTGGTTAAATACTTCGCGTATTTGGTTTGAGGCCTCTTTATAAACAGCCATACGTCCGGATACAATCACTAAATCGGGGCATAATTGTTTAGCATGGTAATTAGACATGGCAGAGCGTACACCATATTCTCTAGCAAGGTAATTAGCGGTTGAAAGTACACCTCGCCGGCTATTACCGCCGATTGCCAACGGTACATTAGCAAGCTCAGGATTGTCGCGCATTTCTACTGCGGCGTAAAAACAATCCATATCTATGTGAATAAACTTTTTCATCGCCACAAAATAACTGTTTATTTATACAGTCATTATTATGCAAACACTTTTAATATGCAAGCGCCTAGCTAATCTAAAATGACTGCTTAAATCGCCTCGTTTTTTTAAAGCAATACAGCCAAAAAGCAAATTCAAGTAAAAACCCTGCGGCAAGTAAACACACTCCTACCGAGAGATTTCCCATTGCATAACAAATAAACGACATAATAAAAATTAAACATGCTAGAACCCAATTAACTACTTGTTGCATATGCGTTTCTCCTATTTATATAACATAACTGTAGACCTTAATTTAAATAGGCACAATGATTAGCTAAAAATGCCATATTAATTACCTTGAGGTCATAACTTCATATTGATAACCTAAGTGCTTTAAAATTAAGAGCTATAAGTTTATGCAAACGTTTAAAGATCAATATCCTATTCATACTGATATTACCGTAGCTTGGGCTGACATGGATGCCCTCCAACACGTTAATAACGTGGTTTACTTACGTTATTTTGAAATAGCTCGAATAGACTTTTTAAACAAAATAAACCTATTTGATACAATTACCCCAAGCGGTATTGGTCCAGTTATAAGCGAAAACAATGTGCGCTATAAACGCCCAGTTACTTTTCCAGATACACTTACTGTCGGTGTTACCATCACTGACATTAAAGAAGATCGCTTTATGATGAATTACACTGTATTTAGCCATGCACAAAATGCGATAACCACTACGGGTAATTCAAAAGTGGTTATGTTTGACTTTACAACAGGGCAAAAAGCGCTAATTACTGAGCCTCTTTTATCAGCTCTAACCACCCATGCTCAACCTAATAACTAAGGAAGTTTTATGCAATATAGTCCACTTGGTAGCAGTGGTGTAGACGTATCTCGAGTGTGTTTAGGCAGTATGACTTGGGGTTTACAAAATACTCAGCGCGATGCCGATGAACAAATAGCTTACGCACTCTCTAAAGGCGTCAATTTTATTGATACCGCCGAAATGTATGCGGTGCCGCCCTCTCCCGATACATATGGAAAAACAGAGCAAATTATTGGCGACTGGTTTTCACGTAATCAGCAAAAACGTAGCGATATAATTCTCGCCACAAAAATAGCGGGAAATGGCTTATCGTGGGTGAGAGGCGGCGGTAATATTACTCGTCAATCGGTTATTGAAGCTGTTGATGAGTCACTTAAACGCTTACAAACAGACTATATTGATTTATATCAGCTACATTGGCCCAATCGCTCTACGCCTCATTTTGGTAGGCAATGGCCTGGTATGCTTAAATTTACAAACGTAAATACACAAGAACATCAAGCTGGCATGCTGGATATTTTAGAAGGTTTAAACGACTGCGTAAAAGCCGGAAAAATTAAACACTGCGGTTTATCTGACGACACACCTTGGGGGATAAGCCAATTTTTAAACTTGGCAAAAGAGCATAATTTACCTCGTATGGTATCTATTCAAAACGAGTTTAGCTTAGCGCATACCAAAGATTGGCCCTATTTAATTGAGCAATGTGTGCATGAGGATATTGCTTACTTACCATGGTCACCTTTAGCCGCCGGTTTATTAACAGGTAAATACTTAAATGGTGCTCGCCCAGAAGGTTCTCGCTGGACCTTTATGCAGCGTAACGGTATTTTTAGAGATACACCAAACGCAGAGCAAGCGACTAAACAATATGTTGAGCTGGCGCATGCTAATAATATAACGCCAGCACAGCTTGCACTCGCATGGTGTAATCAAGTAGACGGTGTAACGTCGTCTATTATTGGTGCAACAAGTATGGCGCAATTAAAAGAAGATATTGATGCATTTGATATTACGCTAAGTGATGACGTGCTAACTGGCATTGATACTATTTTTAGAAATAATCCGATGCCGTATTAGGGCTTGTTGACCTTTGTGGATTGAAATTTGTTCAATCTAGGGACGATTTAATCGCGGCGCGAGGTTTGTAATCTATAGTCTAAGTAAGAAGAGAGCAACAAAGAGTTAATCGTCCCTAAAAAAAACCCAAAGGGCAGCGCATGTTTGGTATTTATGCTGCAAAATCAGTCACGACAGGTCAATACGCCCCAATGTAAGTCTGCTGATTTAAAACAGATAATTAAATGATATTTAATTATCTGTTTAGTTACCTATTTAACTTGCTTGCCAGTGATGCTCTAGTAAACACTGATCATTGGCATAAAGCGCGACAGCAAAAATACTTTTCGCGGTTACCTCCCCTACACCAGAAGGTGTACCTGTCATGATCACATCACCATCTTCTAAGCTCATAAACTCGCTGATATTTTGTAAAATAGATTCTGGGTCGTTTAGCATAAAATGAGTATCACCTTGCTGAATAACAGCATTATTAATTTTAAGCTCAAACGTAAAATGCTGCATTGCATCTGTTAACTCTACAAAATTAGTTAGAATAACTGAGCCGTCAAATGCTTTAGCTCGCTCCCAAGGGAGTCCTTTATTTTTTAATTTACTTTGTACTGTACGCTTAGTTAAATCAAGGCCTAACCCAACACCTACAAACTTTTTATTTTTTACAACAAAACATAGCTCTGTTTCATAGTGCAGCGTATCGCCGTTATGAGCCGAATTTAATCGCGTGGTAATTGCACTATTTGGCTTATTGAATAACACCATTTGATCTGGTGTTTCATTATTTAACTCCGCAATGTGCGCAGTGTAATTTCGACCAACACAGACTACTTTTGATGGCGTTAATTCTTCAGATACTAACTTTATTGAATGCATATAAATAATGTCCCTATGAGCTAATAAGCGTTTCAAGTAAGCTCAAATTAATAGGTTTTAGTAAAACATGGTCAATATTTAAATCTTTTATCTCTTTAGGATCAGGCTCTGCACCACTTACAATTACCAAGCGTAACTCAGGGTAACGCTCATTAATTTGCTGGCCTAAATCAACCCCTCGCCCATCAGGCAGGTGCATATCTAACAATACTTTATTAAATTGCTGATCGTGATTGAGTATTTGTAAACATTGCGCACAACTCGATGCTATCACGGTTTCCACACCTAAACTTTCTAAAAGCAACTGTGTTATTTGCGCTGCATCATGGTCATCTTCAACAAGTAAAAAACGCTGTTTTTTTTCTGTTAAGCCTTTATCACTGTTTATATCTTTAGCTTTAGGCGCGTGCTCTGGCGCCATTAAGTAATCTTGTAAGCATTGATATAAAGCGGCACTATCAACCGGCTTTGGTATTACATCATTAAAACCAAGTGCTGCCAGCTCCTCATGTATCCCTTTCATCGTTGCAGCCGTCAGCGCGATTATTGGGCCTTTATAACCCATTTTTCTAAGCTCTATAGTAGCTTCTTTGCCGCCCATTACAGGCATATGAATATCAATAAAAATAATATCATAAGGCGCTTTATACGCATCCGCGATGCGTACTTTTTCAAGTGCTTGCTGACCATGCTCTGCATAATCAACCCTCGCACCACAAGAGCTGATCATGTGCCCTACTAGCATGCGTAAATCACGTAAATCATCAACAACTAATACACGGCCACTTACTTTACAAGGAGCTAATTTACTGTGTAACTGCGGCGCACTACTAAAGTTAAGAACTTGTCGCTCTACCTCACTAATATCCCCAGGATACACCGAAATGGTAAATGTAGAGCCTTTGCCAAACTCAGATTGTAAATTAATATCGCCATGCATACGTGCTAATAATTCTGCGCATATTGCTAAACCAAGACCCGCTCCGCCAACAGAGCGCGATTCCACATCGGCTATTTGCTCAAACGGCTTAAAAATAAGTTTTTGTTTTTCAGGTGCAATCCCCATGCCCGTGTCTTTAATACTAAAAAACAGCATTTCTTGGTCATCAACCCATTGGGTCCACGCATTAATAACAATTTCGCCTTTATCGGTAAATTTAACGGCATTATTTATTAAATTTATTAATATTTGACGAACTCTTGTGGCATCAAGTCGTGCAACTAAAGGCAGTGGTTTATCTGATTCAAAACGAAGCGTAAGCCCTTTATCAAGTACCGATACACGCATTAAGGTATAAACATCCGCAAGCATGCTATCGAGGTTTACTTCGCTTAAGGTAAGCTCGAGTTTATCGGCGGCTATTTTAGATAAATCGAGAACATCGTTTAATAAGCTTAATAAATGCTTACCGTTTCGATAAATAACTCCCAATTCATTTTCTGCTTGCTGACTAAAGTCGCTCTGCATTAATAATTCGGTATAACCTAAAATAGACGACAGTGGAGTGCGTAGTTCATGGCTCAAATGAGCTAAAAAGCGGTCTTTTGAGCGGTTTTCTGCTTCTGCTTTTAAACGCTCAACTCGCTCACCTTCTACATCTTTTCGTGCCAAAGCATAACGAATGGCGCGAGCAAAACGGCTCGAGCTCATTTCCGTTTTTATTAAGTAATCAACTGCACCCGCATCAAGCGCTGCGCAATCTAACTCGTCGTTGGATTGGCCGGTGAGCATAATAATCGGGCCGCTAAAGCCATTGGCAATGGCTTCCTTTAATACATCTAATCCGTTTGATGCACCTAAGCGGTAATCAAGTAGGCAAATGTCGTGCTCATTCTTACTAAGCGTCGCAATTGCCTGCTCAGGGGAGCTAACCCATTGAATGTTAAACGTGTGTGAATCTAATTGGTCTAGATAGTCGCAGGTGAGTATGTAATCATCTTCATCATCTTCTACAAGCAGCAACTGAGTCACTTTATCTAACATAAAATCTCCATTAATCGTTAAATGTTGCTGGCAGCTCTACAAACTCTACCCAATACTTTCCTAACGTTTTCATTAGCTCAACTAAGCCATCAAACGTCACCGGTTTTGTAATATAAGATGCAGCTCCTAAGTTATATCCCTTAACCATATCTTCTTCTTGTTTAGACGTAGTTAAAATAACAACCGGAATCCCTTTTAGGTTAGGGTTTGCTTTTATTGCCTCAAGCGCTTCACGACCGTCCATTCTTGGCATGTTTAGATCTAGTAATATAAGCCCAGGACGCGGCGACACAGCTTTATCGGCAAATTTCCCCCTGCGCTCTAAGTATTCGAGTAATTCAACGCCGTCCTCAACAAAATGAAGATCGTTAAGTACACGGCTTTCAGCAAGGGCATCTTGTGTTAACAAACGATCATCTTCATCATCGTCCGCCATTAAAATAGTAATCGGTTTTACTTTTGAATAGGGCATTTAAGCCTCTCCTTGCAATGTGAAAAGCGCAGCTTCCACAGGTAGTTTTATAATGAAGGTCGCACCTTCACCGTCTTTACTTTGGGCTGTAATTGTTCCGCCGTGGCGCTCCACAATTCGTCGACATACAGAAAGACCAATACCGGTGCCTTTGTACTCAGAGCGACCATGTAAGCGCTGAAACGGAACAAATATTTTATCGGCGTAGTCTTGTGAAAAACCAATGCCATTATCTGTTATCGTAATAATTTGAAAACTTAAATGCGTATTATGATCAGCACTAAAAATATCTTCATGCTGATAGCTTATCTTTATATGCGGGCTCACATCAGCTCTTCTAAATTTAACTGCATTTGACAGCAAGTTTAAAAATAATTGCTGCATTTGACTTTTATCTGCTTGAATAACAGGTAAGTCTTCTACATCAATTTGTGCGTTAGATTCTTTTATCGCGATTTCTAAATCACTTAATACATCGGTTACAACTTCGTTTAAACTTGTATCAGCAAACTCTTTACCGCGCGTAGCAATACGCGAAAACTCAAGTAAGTCATTAATTAAATTAGACATACGCTGGGCAGCGTTTTTCATGCGGCCAATATAATCGATGCCTTTTTCGCCCAACTCATCTTTGAACATGGTTTCAAGGCGATCACTAAATGCTTGAATTTTACGAAGCGGCTCTTGTAAATCATGGCTCGCAACAAAAGCAAATTCTTCTAACTCTCGATTACTGCGACTCAGTTCATCTGAATATAGTGTTAGCTCTTGCGTTCGCTCCGACACTTTAGCGGCTAACGTTTCGTTTTGTTTTTCAAGCTCAAAACGATATTGGGCCGCATTTCTTAAATTAAGACGCGTCATAATAAACATTCCAATAATAAGCAGAGCACTTGTTATTGCTGTAATCGCAAAGGTAATTTTTGCCTCATTTTTAATTTTTGCTAATTTCGCAAAGTGACTCACTTTAAAGAGTAGTTCTCGGTCTTGAATTTCATTAACATTTTCACGAATTTGCTTATAAAGTTTTCTGCCTTTATGTGTATTAAGTATATATAACGCACGTCGCTCTTTGTCATTAAGAGCAAGATTAACCGTGGTCTTTAATTCTTTAATTTTACTGCCTGTAAGTACTAACAACTGGGCAATTCGATCTGCTTGGCCGTCTATTTCAGAATGAAGCGATTTTACATGATTTGTTTGCTCCTCTAACTGCCCTATCGCATCGTAGTAAGGCGTTAAATAATCATCCTCTTCCGTTAATAAATAACCACGTTGACCCGATTCAGCTTGTACGATAGACAAATGCAGTTTCTCTATTGCGGTTGTCAGCATATTAGTATTGTCTAAACTTTTTTGAGTTTGCGTTAACCCTTGAATCGTATTCAATGCTAAAAAGGCATTGCCTACAATAATGCTTAATATCACCACAATAAAAGCGGCCCACGTAATGTTCGCTTTACCTTGCTGTTTTTGCTTGCTCATAGATGTGTAAACGCCTGAGTTAAATTTGTTAATCGTTATTATGATCAGTAATATTTTGCAAACTTTCACTGCATTGCTGGCAGTTCAAAATTATTTTATCCAGAGCTTCAATCGCCTTTTGTTTGGGCATATCGTTTTCTAACACTAACTTTATTAGCTCCGCGTTCATTGAAATTCTATTCAACGGAGCTCTTGCATCATGAACAAGTTTATTAAGCGCTGTGCTTTGCTTACTTTCTTCAGTCACAATAATATTTCCTTTTGTTTAACCAAAATCTAAGTTACTTGTACTCACCGATTCCACCGTAAGCATTAAGGCGGTTATAAAGTGTTTTAGTACTAATACCTAACATTTGTGCCGCAAGCGTTTTATTGCCTTGCACTTTATCGAGCGTTGCATGAATCAGCTCTTTTTCAACTTCTTCAATTGTTTGCCCTGCCGACACCTGTTTTTCTGCTGCTTGATTATTAACACGCGAAAAAGGCGACTCTAAATTGTCAGGCAGCGTAATATCACTGGTTTGCGGATCACTCATAATAAAGGCACGGTGAATTGCATGGCGAAGCTCACGTACATTACCAGGCCATTCATAGCTTTGTAGCTCTTTTAGCTGTTGCGCTGTCCAGCTAAACGCGGTGCCATTTTCATCATTTAATTGCTCTAAAAATGCTTTGGCTAAAAGCGGAATATCTTCTTTGCGATCGCGCAGTGGCGGTATATCAATAGGAAAAACAGCCAGTCTAAAATAAATATCTTCACGAATTACATTGTTGTGCGCTAAATCGCTAAGCGTGCGGTTAGTCGCCGAAATAACACGACAGTTAGTCGGTATTTCTCGGTTACCGCCTACACGCGTTACTTTTTTAGTTTCAAGTACTCGCAGTAAATTTGGTTGCATATCAATTGGCATTTCGGTTACTTCATCCAAAAATAAAGTCCCGTTATTTGATTGCTCAAATACGCCCTCTTTGCGTGCGATTGCTCCCGTAAAAGCCCCTTTTTCATGGCCAAACAATTCACTACCAATTAATTCTTTTGAAAGCGCTCCACAGTTACTCGCAACTAATGGCCCTTCACATTGGCTTGCGTTATGAATAGCTTGCGCCACCACCTCTTTACCTGCACCACTTTCACCCATAAGCATTACGTTCGCATTTGTTTTAGCTACACGTTCAATCATGTTGTAAAGTTTTTGCATTGCTTCTGATTCGCCAATCAGCCCACCAAAATGACGAGTAATACCGCTCGACTTGGCTTTTTTAACTGCTTTTTTAGGACCATTTAAAACCAGCTCTAAATCTTCTCGCTGTAATGGTTTTAATAGATGCCCAACATTAGGCTCGCACATTTCAGCTAAAATACCTTTAACTGAAGGGTGTCCCGATATAAGTGTAATTTTTGGAGACTGTCCAATCATTTTTAAATGGTCAAGAAGGTGTAAACCGCTGCCGTCAGGTAACATAAAATCAAGAAGAACATGATCGAAGGTATTATTTTCAAACCACTGATGCGCTTCTTTTAAACTGGTCGCGGTGTTTATATTATGGCCGAGAAATTCGACGATATGGCAAACAACATCGCTAAACTCGACGTCATCATCTACTAAAAGTATATTTAACATGATAAATCCTTATTCTTTTTTATCATTCTACGCACCCTTACACCTAATTTAAAGGAAGGTGTGCTTAAAAGCGCTTTCATCTAAATAAACTAAATGGGTTAACGTCTTATTTTACCAACCAGAGATTTACGTGTGCTGAAAAAAAACGATCACATTAATTTCTATTACTTGCAACTTCACAACGTACTTGAGTGATACAGCTGATATAATTAACCTGAACTGTAGATAATAAATCCATCTCAAGCAGCTACTTTTAATGCGAGCTGCGTTGAATTTACTTGCAATCGCCCGCTATTGACGCGTAAATTCGCCTTGTTTTCACCGAAAACCTCTGGCTAGAGAAAAAATTATAATTTCATTATAGTTCAATATGTTAGTAAATTTCTTAACCAGAGCTTAGGTTAATCAGAGCGCAAAAAAAAGTGGGATAAAAAATGCAGCAATTAAAAACCCTAATTCATTCCGGTATTAATATTGATCAAGGAACTATTTTTGTTCGCTTGACCGCGCGCGCCATTGTTATTAAAAATAATAAAATATTATTAATGTACACCAATCGATATGAAGACTACAGCTTACCTGGCGGTGGGGTGGATGAAGGCGAAAGCATTGAGCAAGGTTTGATCCGCGAACTAAATGAGGAAACTGGCGCGCAACAAATAAATGTTGTTAAAGCCTTTGGCCTCTACGAAGAGTACCGACCTTGGTATAAAGATGATTTTGATATTATTCATATAAAATCATATTGCTATGTATGCAATATTGCCGATGAATTTGGTAAAGCTCAATTAGAGCATTACGAACAGCAAAATGGTATGACCGCTAAATGGGTGAATATTAACGATGCGATTGCACATAATGAGCGCACGCTTGCTAACAGCGAGAAACAAGGATTATCAATCCTCCGTGAAACCTATTTACTCAAAAAAATTGCGACACAATTTTTCGAACCTCCTTACTAGGGCGTGTTGACCTTTGTGGATTGAAATTTGTTCAATCTAGGGGCGATTTAATCGCGGCGCGAGGTTTGTAACCTAGTGGGCTAAGTAAAAACCGAGCAACAAAGAGTTAATCGTCCTAGAAAGAACCCAAAGGGCAGCGCATGTTTGGTATCTATGCTGCGTTATCGCCTATTTATGGGGAACAACCACACATCACAAGCTTTGCCTTGCCTAAATATCAAATATACTGCTGCAAAATCAATCACGAAAGGTCAACACGCCCTAGGGCCTCATCAACCTTGTGTATACCTCTAAACCGATTTTTTAGGGGTATAAAAGCGATATAACCCGAGCATATTACTTGCCAAAAATAAACACTCCATCAGTACTGCAACGGGTGACCCAGCAAACACGTTATGACTTATCCAAAAAGATGTACCTAACACCATAAGCAAGCGTAAGTACAAATCTTGTTTTTGAAACGATGCAAATGTTTGAATAAGTGTTGCTGCCAATGCCAAGCCACTCAACCAGTTATGCCAAGTAAAATATACGGCCAAACAACTAAGCAACATAAAAACGAGCATCACCCATGTTTTTCGTGCAAATACACAATACAGATAACGCAGTGCGGCTATTAGCATTAAGCTTCCTGCACTGGCATGGCCAAGTATAAAAAAATGTGCTGAGGTCAGTAAAACAGAGCTAAATAAGCAGCCTAAAATAAATGTACGCGACTTAAACTGAAAAGATGCTAAATCTAGCAAAGTAGCAATAGTAACCAAGCACTGAGCAAGTAAGAACATAATGACTCCTGAAAAAACAGCAGTCTAACTGGCTTTATTTTATTTGCCCTTAACTTAAGTTAAGCCGCTTACGAATTCGTGATAAAGAAATTGCCGAGATACCAATATACATTGCGACTTCTATTAGGCTCAATTGTGCTAACCAATGCGGTTTTTGCAAAAGTAAGTAGCGGTAACGTTGCTCGGGACTATTAAGTAATAAAAAAGCTTCTTTGGCTTCTTTAAAAATTAGCTGTTGAGTAATAAGCTTCACCTTAATATCTTGCCACTTGCTTTGCTCAAAAAGACTCAATGGAACAACGATAACTGTTGCTGCTTTTATTACTTTTAATTGATAAAAAGCATCTGTATCTGCAAGCCAGTTAGCAAACAACAAAGCAAATTCATCTTTAAAATAAAACTCCTTACATTTTTGACTGCCATCAGCCGTTGAATGTAAAGCGCCTAATACCCCATCTATAATCAAATAGCCAAAGCGCTGTTTTTGCCCTTGTTGCAACAAAACAGTATCGCGAGAAAATTGCTTAATGGGGTATTGTTCGCCAAGCTTTAACTTTAAATCTCGTGCAAGTACTGCATAGCTATCACCAAGCTCAATAGTGTGCCGATGATTCATTTAAACCAACCACTTTTGCATTAATGTTTGTGTTATTTGAGCTGCGCTCATGTGCTCCCTTGGGATGTATTTTTGACCACACCACAACGGCGAAAAGCCACTATCACCCAATGCTTCAGCTCTGCTTCTCAATGCCGTTATTGCAATACTCGCATAAGGAAATGGCGGCACATGTAAAGGCATTGAACCAAGCTCTTTCATTGCACGATTACAAATACCTCGGGCTGCACGCCCTGAAAATAATGTAGTGAGCGCTGTATTGTCTTTCTGCTGGGATAAAATAGCATTGCGATGAATCGCTGACGTATTTGCCTCGTTACATAATAAATAAGCACTGCCTACTTGCACGCCTGCGGCTCCCAGCGCTTGCATATGCGCTACATCATCCTCAGTTGCAATACCACCAGCAGCAATAACAGGCACAACCAATTGAGCAACACATTCTTGCACTAGCTCAGCGGTACTTTTATGCAAACTTAAATCCATAGATAAAAAATGGCCTCGGTGCCCACCCGCCTCTAAACCCTGAGCTATAACAGCATCAGCACCATTATCGACAAGCCATTTTGCCTCTTCAATGGTTGTTGCAGTAGAAATAACGCTTGCCCCCCAGCTTTTAATTTGTTCAAGCAAAAACGGCGCAGGTAAACCAAAATGAAAACTCACCACAGCCGGTTTATAAGGCGCAATAATATCGATAATACTTTGATTTATAGGCTGTCGAGAAGCTTCGTCCGCTAAGCTACTTTCGGCAATGGCGTATTCATTAAAATAAGGGGCCAATGTTAAATGCCATTGTTGTTTTTGCAGCTTGGTGTATTGCAAGGTTGAATGGCAAAAAAAGTTAAGATTATAAGGCTTACTGGTTGAACGACTAAGTAACTCTAGCTGCTCTATAAGTTGTATTTTAGAGAGCATTGCGCACGGCAAAGAGCCCAATCCACCAGCCTCACAGACACTGGCAGCTAATACTGCATCTTGCACACCAGCCATTGGCGCCTGTATTAGCGCAGTGGAAATATCAAAAAGTGTTCGTATCATTTTTATTCCCTATGTAACTTTTTCTGCAACTTGCACTATTTACAAAACATACCATAAATACATTACATAAAAAATAAGCACCTTTATAAATAAAAATTAAAAAACAATAAATAACAATAAGTTAAAGTTATTTTTATATATTTAGACAGCTGGCGTTCGTTTTGCATTACTCCCCATACATAATTAGTAAGGAGATAGAAATGAGTAACACAGTTAAAACGATTAATCCGGCAACTGAGAAAACCATTGAAACCTATACGCTACTTTCTCAAAAAGAAGCGGAGCAGGTAATAGAAAAATCTCACGAAACATATTTAAAATGGCGTTTAACGTCATTCGCTGAACGTGCAAAATATTTAAATAACTTAGCATCACTTTTTGAAGAACAAAAAGAAGCGATCGCAAAACTCATGACCGAAGAAATGGGTAAAGTATACGAGCAAGGCTTTCAAGAAGTTGAGCTATGTGCAGGAATTTGTCGTTATACTGCTGAAAATGGCCCACAAGTACTCGCCGATGAAGAGCGCGATATGGACGGTGGTCGTGCAATTATTAGTTACCAACCAACGGGCGTTCTGCTGGGTATTCAGCCGTGGAACTTCCCGCTTTATCAGGTAATTCGTTACAGTGCCGCTAACATCATGGCGGGTAACACTACAGTACTAAAACATGCCGGTAATGTATTTGGCATGGCTGAAAAAATTGAAGCGCTATTTAAACAAGCCGGTTTCCCAGAGTACTGTTTCAGCAACTTACTCATCGACGGTAAAACCGCCAGCTCACTCATTGCGCACAAAGCAATTAGCGGCGTAACCTTTACGGGTAGTGATGCCACAGGTAAAAAAGTAGCTGAAGAAGCGGGTAAACACGCTAAAAAAACAGTGTTAGAGCTGGGCAGCAACGATGCGTACTTAGTACTTGATGACGCCGATTTAGAGCTTGCAGTTAAAACCTGTGTAACCGGGCGCATGATCAACAATGGCGAAACGTGTGTTTCTGCTAAACGTTATGTTGTTGTTGAGTCACTTTACGATGACTTTAAAGCGCAAATAAAAGAGCAATTTGAAGCCATGAAAATGGGCGACCCAATGGCTGATGACACAGACCTAGGCCCAATGGCCCGTGAAGATTTACGCGATGGTATTCACGACCAAGTAATGGAATCAGTAAAAGCAGGTGCAAACATAGTAACAGGTGGTGAAATACCATCGCAAACGGGTTACTACTACCCACCAACGCTACTTGATAATTTATCGCCAGGTATGCCTGCTTACGACGACGAATTATTTGGCCCTGTCGCTTCGCTTATTAAAGCCAAAGACAACGACGATGCAATGCGTATCGCCAACGACTCTCGCTATGGCTTAGGCGGTGGTATTTTCTCAAAAGATGAAAATAAAGCCATTGAGCTTGCTAAAAAGCACTTCGACACCGGCATGATCAATATCAATGGTTATGGCTTAGCACAGCCTAACTTACCGTTTGGTGGTGTTAAAGGCAGTGGCTATGGCCGAGAACACGGCGGCTTTGGTATGCGCGAATTCGTAAATGTTAAAAGCATTATGATCGCCAGCTAATTTAGCTGCATAAATGAAATAAGTGTTTAAAATAAAAAATTACTAAGCCTAAAAGTGGATAACCGCTTTTAGGCTTTTTTATTTGTAGCTTTTAGAGGATAGCTTTCAATAAAGGAAACGCCGAGTTTAAACCATATTCGTAGGTACGATTTTCCATCGCGCTTTTAATATGAGGAGTCAAAGACTGCAAACATAGCCTTTAATGGGGAATAAATATCGTGGTCTAATTTTATATTTAATCGTAAACACTTATATCAACTAAGTGTTTAGTCGTTTTCCAATGCTCTCGCTAAATCATTTACTGCGGCCTGAACAACTAACCAAGAAATATTACATGTATCGGCATCAGGATACATTTTACTAGCCATTTGCTCATAAGGATGTATTAGATTACGAAAACCTCTAAGTGCATGAGAAAACTGTCTAACATCCATACCTAACCAACCTACGTTATGTGCCACATCAATCATTTCAGCTAGCTTCCAATGTGCGAAATTTTTTACTTTTCCTGACTTTGAATCTTTAGGCGCAGTAGTGCACTGATTTGCTTTACCGGGGTTTCTTTGAAGAACTCCTAATAATAATCCTTCAAGCATACTACCCATGATTATTATTGCTGAAAGGTGGGCTTTAGAATCGACGCAACGCTGAGCTTCTTCCCAACGCTCTACAAGTATCTTTCCTACTTCTGATTCAAGACCTAACGCCATAAAATCAGGTGCAGGCATTGGAAAAAGTGAAGAAGTTTTTCCATTTTCATCTGAAAAGTTAATATCACATTTTTCAAACTTAGGTTCAAGACCTTCTAATTTAATCTTGAAACCCTCTACATAGAGGATTTCATTCAGCATGACTAATGCACTTTTAATTTTATCTCTATCACCTTTGTATTCTTTTGGTGATGAAAGACGTTTGAGAACAACAGCTAATTGTTCACGATTACATTCTTTAAGCTTTTCATGTACCCACCACTGTCGAGTTGAGCCATCATGGACAAATTGAGGTAATCCAGAGCGCTCAAAAAAGCTTGTGATCTTTGAGCTAGAACGATATTCAGGATGGTTTTCTCCATTACCACAAATAAATTCAGCAATTCTATCTAGTGTACTATCGTCCATGAGGTTCCTTAATGAATCAACAGCCAAATATCTATACATTACAATCTAACAAACCTGATAACTTATGTCTTCTTTCACTTTTAATTCAATTACCTGCCGAAATAAGTTAATTATTCTTCAATACTTCGAGTTTAAATATTTGTGATGAAACTGAAGATTAGTGCTTAAATATAATCAAGCTCTAAGCTTTGATTAGTATGACTGAAGGCTATCACTTATTCTCAAACCTCGGCACCTTTCGCTTATCGGCTTTACTCATAGCGAGTTCTTGAATTTCTTCTTGCTTATGCTGCGCCGATTTAGTTTCTAATGACTGCTGATCAGCGTTTTCGTAAGAAAGCTCAGTAAGTAGCGCAAAGTGATCTGAGCCGTATTTAGCGAGGCGTTTAATACTTTTAACTTTAAATCCAGAGCTATGAAATAAATGATCGAGCGGCCAACGCATAAAAAAGTAGCTTGCATGAAAGGTGTTATAAAAACCACGGCCTTTCCGAGGGTCTAACAAGCCGCTTATTTGCATAAACAAACGGGTGCTGCGCGACCAAGCTACGTCGTTCAAATCACCGGCAACTATGGCAGGTCGTGTAGGATTTTTAAGTGCTTTAGCCACCATTATTAGCTCCGAGTCGCGCGGGCGTGATGAGTCTTCCTCCGTTGGGCTTGGCGGTGCGGGGTGAATAAAATGCCCTTGCATTTGCAGGCCTTCATCGTTTTCAAATAAAATATGAATTGAGGGAATATCTTTTTCTATTAGCTCACATATTTGTGCATCGAGTATTTTAAATTTGCTGTATAAATGCATGCCGTAGCGGTTGTCTTTAGGGCATTCTATGTAATACGGGTAATTTTTTTTAATGACTGATAATTTGTTTTCCCACCAGCTGTCACTTTCGAGCGTAATAAGTAGGTCGGGTTGATGCTCATCAACAAGGCTAATTAACTGCTCACTTTTATGGTTCGACATAAGTACATTTGCCGACATAATTCTTATGCTGTGGTCGATGTGCTTAGGCGCACTTTGCACTTCTTTTTTAGCAAGCCACGTATACGGGTAAATCCATTTACCTTGTAAAATCATTATAAGTAATGAGGTTAAGGCTATAAATACATAACCTATTGCGCTGCTTTGCCATAATAAAAATAGTGAGGCAACAGTAACTAAACTGGCAATATAAAACACTTGTAAGCGCACAAAATCGCAGCTACGCACTAAGTAATGCTGGCTGTAAGACATAGGTAACAAAGTAACTAGTAAAAAAAAAGCGATGATAATAGCCAGCGCAATGAGCATTTAAATGTCCTTATGGGTTAACTTCAAGATTGAAACAGCAGGGATTTAGTACCCCAACTTAACAAACGATCATGAACAACGAATGAAATTGTAACCCTTTGGATTAGAGCAAATCAACGTTGTTTATATTGTGTTTTACAGTGACTGCGCATGATAGCAGGATCGCGAAGTTTTAAATGTTTTGTTTTACGACCAGCATGACGCTTTCGCCAAACCTTAAAGCTGCCTTTTGATATATGTTCTCGCATAAAAACAACTAATTGTGAGTATTTTAATCCATACAATTGCTCTATTGCTTCAAAAGGAGTTCTGTCTTCCCACGCCATTTCTATAATGCGTGATTGTTGCTCTGCGTTAAACATGGTCTATCCCACAAAATTTTATTTATACGCTTAGTAAAAATACTTAGATCAATACAAATATTTCAATTCGGCTGTATACTAAACAGCCAGGTATATACTCACAAAAAATATCGGATTAGCATTTATGCGCACAATATTGTTTTTTATGGTTTCAATTTTTTCTTCGTTACTATCTGCTGCGCCTCAAAAAAAATTACGCTGCGTAACAACTCATTACCCACCTTTTACAATCTACGATGAAAATAGCGATACATTTACTGGTCTAGACATTGAATACTTAACCTTTATTGAGCGTAATTTAAACCTGCACATTGAGATTGTTCACTTGCCTTGGGCACGTGTTAAAAAAGAGATGAGATTAGGTTACTACGATTGCTATTTTTCGTTGGCTAATAACAAAGAGCGCGCAAAATACTTAGATTTTACTAATGAACCACTGCATATTACTCAATTTGGCTTATTTGCTTTAAATAACGACAAACTGCTCACTAATGATTTATCAAACTCCACCGTCGCTATGCTTCGCGGCGTTCCTCTACCCAGTACTATTGCTTCGCAATACAATATAAAGGGTAACCGTTTAATCCAGTCACTCTCAACCAAAGCAAACTTTGAACTACTTGAAAAAAAACGTGTTGAATACGTTATTACTAACTACCAAGCGGGATTATGGTATTCAAAAGAATACAAAAATATTTATGCTCGCCAACTTAATGAATTTTCGCTCCCTGTTTATATTGCCTTTAAACGTGGCATAATTGATACAAAGTTAGTTGATGAGCAAATAAAGCGCTTTAAAAATCAAGTGTATAAAAGCAATTAACTCGATTAAAAAATTTCCTCACTACGGCATAACTAATGTTTACAAAATTACCAAAATGGGTTGAATATGGCGCGTTTACGCTTGCATTTATAGCGGGCATTGTGAACGCTGTGGGGTTATTAGGTTTTGAACATCAAGCTATTTCGCACGTATCGGGCTCTGTTACTTTGCTAGGTATTAAAGCAATAACGAGTAAAGTAACAGCACTATTACTGCTGTGTGTAATAATTAGCTTTATGCTGGGGTCGGCACTTTCTGGATTTTTACTCTCAGGTGGTTCATTAAAATTAGGCCGCCATTACGACACCTTACTTTTTATTGAAGCGCTGTTGTTACTAATTAGCGCTTACTTACTTGAAAATACATTCACTTACGGTATTGTTTTAGCCTCTGCTGCGTGCGGGCTACAAAATGCATTAGCCACTAATTACAGTGGTGCGGTTATACGCACCACACATTTAACCGGTATTTTTACAGATCTTGGTTTAATGATTGGCAGAGCATTAAAAGGAGAGCAATTTGATACCCGCAAATGTGTTATCTTTTTACTCATTATTAGCGGCTTTTTACTCGGTGGGATTGTAGGTTATATTTTATTTAATTACTTTTTAATGCTTGCGTTGTTATTTCCAGCAGCGGCATGCTTACTGCTCTCAGTTACATATAAAATCTATAGGCTACGTGCGTTTTAACGTAACAACTTTAAATACATATCAAAACCACATAGTATAAAGCCAATGCACTATATTTTGTCCTCAAGGAATGTATGAAACCTTATTTTTTGCCACTGTTATTACCCTTTAGCTACACTGCATTTGCCGATAATCAAAATAATGATGCAATAGAAACCATAACAACCACTGCATCACGTATTGAAGCGCTTTCTACCCCACTCCCATTATCAATAAGTACACTCAGTGAAGCGCAGTTAAATAGCATAGCACCTACCCATATTGAAGAAGCCTTGCAACGTGTAGCGGGTACAAATATTCAACGCGGAAATGGTCAAGAGTATTTACCCGCACTACGTTCACAAGTACTTTCGGGCGCTGGCGCATGTGGTGGCATATTAACCCTAGAGGATGGTATACCACTGAGAGCCGCTGGATTTTGCAATATAAACGAGCTATTTGAAGCGCACAGCGAAATGGCGCAGCGCATTGAAGTATTAAAAGGCCCAGGCTCTGCACTTTATGGCTCAAACGCTGTGCATGGTGTTATTAATGTTATAACACCCGACACTACTCAAGGCGGCGGTTTAGTTGGTTTAGATTATGGCTCGTACGGCTATACTCGCTACAAATTACGCGCAGGGCAAGATTACGGTAATAGCGGCATAGGCATTAACGTAAGTGTTACCGACGATAGCGGTTACCGCGACGACGAAAGCGTAGAGCAACAAAAAGTAAATATTCGCCATCGCTATTCAAATAATAATTTATTACTGACCTCTGGGCTAACTTACACAAACCTAGATCAGCAAACTGCTGGATTTATTACCGGTTTTGAAAGCTATAAAAACGAAGACCTCGCGCAAAAAAACTTTGATCCAAACGCATTTAGAAAAGCACGCGCATTTAGAGCGTGGAGCAATGCAACATGGCAATTAAACAACGATGATGTGCTCTCTACTACGTTATATTTTCGCGAGCAAAGTATGGACTTTTTTAAGCACTTTTTGCCCGGCACACCGCTTGAAAAAAACAGCCAAACCGGCTTTGGCGTTCAATCGCTTTATCAACATAATTTACAAAGCAATATAAAAGTAAACATAGGGCTTGATGGCGAATACACGCAAGCCGACTTTACTCAAAGCCAAAATGAGCCCACTCAAGGCTCTGCATTTTTAGTTGCTACAGTGCCACAAGGTAAGCATTACGATTACGATATAAACGCAACGCTTTATGCGCCTTTTGTATCGGTTGATTGGCAATTAAATAAGTGGTTAGTAACAGCGGGTTTGCGCTACGAGCATATGCGGTACGACTACACCAATAATATGCTAGCAGGTAGAACAAAAGACGATGGCAGTGAATGCGGATTTGGTGGCTGCCGATACAGCCGCCCAGCGAGTGCTAAGAATAGCTTTAGTAATTTATCGCCAAAGCTTGGGGTTAGCTATCAGTACAATACAAATAACACGCTTTATGCAAACTTTTCGCGCGGTTACCGAGCGCCACAAGCCGCTGAGTTATACCAATTACAACGCAAGCAAACAACAGCAAATTTAAATGCCGAAATAGCGAATAACGCAGAGCTGGGTATGAAAGGGGTTTACGAAAAACTACGTTATGGCGTGTCGGTTTACGCTATGAGTAAACACAACACAATTTACCGCGATAGCGACTTTTTTACGGTAAACAATGGCAGCTCTCGCCATCGTGGCATTGAGCTTGAACTTGACTACCAGCTCACAAAAACGCTTGCGCTTAACTTTGCTGGTACTTACGCAAAGCATACTTATACTAACAACCAAGTACTCAATGGTTTGAACATAAACGGCAACGACATAGACACCGCGCCGCGTAATATTGCTAATCTTGATTTAACATGGCAAGCACTCAGTAATACGCAATTTGCTTTGCAGTGGCATCGCGTTGGTAACTATTACACCGTTCCAGAAAACATAAATAAATACCAAGGGCATGATATTTTAAGCCTGCGCGCACAGTGGCAAGTTACTAATAACCTTGAAGTGCTTGCTCGCGTAATTAACTTAACTGATGAGGCTTATGCAGAGCGCGCCGATTATACGAGCTTTACAGGCGACAGGTACTTTCCAAGCAAACCACGTACCGCAATGCTTTCGGCAACTTATACGTGGTAAGGCGTTAATTTAACTGATTTAAATCGCTCATGTATTTCATGGGCGACTTTTTCATTACCTTTTTAAACATAGTTATAAACGCACTAACCGACTCATACCCTAATAACTCCGACACCTGCTGTACACTTTGCTTATCAGAAAGCGACGGCATTGCCTAGGTTAATACTAATTCCGCTACTTTCCAAATTAAAAGATCAAAGCGCGCTTAGCTTTATTTTAGCCATGTTGAGTGCACTTAGTGCATTGGGGCTGCTTTACATGCCTAACTTTGCTTTTGTGTGGACCTTAATGTTGGTTTTTTGCTCTGGTGCATGTTTTATATTGGGGCTATCGTTTATTAGTTTACGAAGCGATAACTCTCAGCAAGCAGCATCGCTTTCGGGTATGTCACAAAGTGTAGGGTATTTACTCGCCGCTATCGGACCAATGCTTGCTGGAGCATTGCATACGACAACAGGAAATTGGAACATGCCATTGTGGCTGTGTGCTATTGCAGGTGTATTGTGTGCACTGTGCGGTTTGGGCAGTGGTAAAAATACCACTTTAGCCAAATCAGCTAACGAGTTGCTGTAGCCACGAAAATAAACCATGTGACGACTTATTGCTAAGATGCTTTTGCTCATAGCGTTTGTTAGTAGCTTGGCGCTGCTCACGGCGCTCTTGCGCTAAGTTAGCTTTTGCAGCAAACCGTAGCCGCTGCTCTTGCGTTAATTCATTATTAAAATTTATTGCTGTTTTATTTACTGCACGGCTGCTTTTTGGTGAACTACACATAATATTTCCTCTGTTGTAACTAACCTGAACTCTGGACAATAAATCCCTTAACCAGAGTTCAGGTTAACTACTAAAATAGACAGCTGTTTAACTAATAAAATTTCAGAAAAACTGACTTTCTACAAAATTTATTTTTATGGCGTAGTTTCAAAAGCTGGTATTTTGTGTAAATCGTTCAACCAACTTAGCGTTGATTGAGACCAAATTTGTACAGACGGTTTAAACTCATCACGTTGGTCAACTGCGCCAATGCGCAGGCCATACACTCGATCTTGTTTTGCTGCGTTTGTAGCATAAAGTGTTGTACCGCAGTTACCGCAAAAACCTTGCGCACGTTTATTACCACTTTGTGCTGTTTTAACAAACTCTTTCGGCTCACCTTGGGTAAATACTACTGAGTTTGGCTCTGCAATTATAACAGCTCTAAATGGGCCACTCGACATACGTTGGCAATCGGTACAATGGCAAACAAGTACATTATTATTTTGAGACTTTGCTTGGTATTTAATTTCACCACAGTAACAGCTTCCAGTAATTACCATTATTTAAATCCTTAATGCTTATGAAGATTGAATCGAGATATAAGACCGGCAATATCGATTCATTATTTTTAATCTTACAGAAAAACTGCTCGCCGGTTCATTTGTATACTCGGTTAGTTTTTTAATACTGTGTGCTTTTTTAAAATTGAGCAAGTGCTAAAAATATGATGCGATGTTTTAAATAAAACAGCAATACCACGTTAAGCTAATAGCGTAACGTGGTCGTTTAAACTATTTTTTATGCGTGTTTAAATAGTCAATAGCTAACAAACTAAGCGCCTTAGTGCCTACTTTAAACGATGACTCGTCGGCATAAAAATAAGGTGAGTGATTGCTAGCCACTGTATTTAAGTCTTGCTCGCTTGGTGTGCCGCCTAAAAACACAAATACGCTTGGGATCTTTAGCGCATAAAATGAAAAATCTTCAGCCCCGGTTATTTTTCCCATTTCGACTAGGTTATTCTTACCTGCTGCCTTTTCAAGACTAGGTAACATTTGCGCGGTCAATTCTGGGTTATTAATTGTAACAGGGTAACCTTCGTGAATACGTACCTCTGCTGTCGCCCCTGACGATTTAGCAATGTGTGTAGCCGTTGTTTTTATTTTTTCAAATATTTTTGCGCGGTTATCCATATCAAAGTTACGAATTGTACCCACCATTTCAACTTCTTCTGGAATAATATTATTACGTACACCACCCGCTATTTTCCCAAACGAGACAATCGCAGGCTCTTTAGTAATATTAATTTGACGACTAACAATATGATTTATCCCTGTTACTATTTGCGCCGCTGCCGCAATAGGGTCAACCCCTGTCCACGGTGCAGAACCATGCGCTTGTTTGCCATGGACTGTTATTTCAAATCGATCCGCACTCGCCATAGCAGGACCACTCCTGTAGCCTATTTTTCCGCTATGTAAGCCTGATGTTATGTGTAAACCAAATGCTGCATCAGGTTTATACTTTTTAAATATTCCCTCCTTTAGCATTAACTCAGCGCCACCTTCTTCGCCTTCTGGTGCTCCTTCTTCTGCTGGTTGAAACACAAACATAACGTTGCCGTGCAGCTCGCCTTTCATATTGGCAAGTACCTCTGCTGCGCCCATCAACATAGCTACGTGAGTGTCGTGTCCACAGGCATGCATAATACCTACATCAACTCCTCGATAGTTCGTCGTTTTTGTTGATTTAAAAGCTACATCCGCTTTTTCGGTAACTGGCAACGCATCCATATCTGCACGTAACATAACGGTTGGACCCGGTTTAGCGCCTTTTAAAATACCTATTACACCGGTATAGGCAATGTCGGTTTGTACTTGCATACCGAGTGCTTTTAAATGTTTAGCGACTATGCCAGCAGTGCGTATTTCGCGATTACCAAGCTCTGGGTTTTGGTGAAAGTCGCGTCGCCATTTTATAACTTGCTGTTCTACGCTTTTTACCTGCTGATCTAAATTTGCACTTGCATTAAAAGTACTTAATGCTGATAACCCTATCGCTAATGATATAAGTGATTTTTTCATCCTATTTCCTTTATTATTATAGTGAACCCAAACAGTTAGTTTATATTTTCAAACAATACCTTCGCGTATTAACTTACAGCATTTAATGACTTTTACTATATCCAGAAAAATTATAAATATAAATTTAGATTCGTATTGCTATGTGATTTTCATTTTAAGCTAAAGTACTCCACCTTCGAGCTCAATTAGTAATTTCGCTTGCTCACATCACTCTAAAAACGGCTATTTCAACCATAATTATTCATTAAAATGATCGTTGCTATACCAAGTCACTTAATTAAGAGATCTACTTTGAGGTAAGAAAGCCTTGTCGATAACAAGATAAAAATTTAGTTATTCTAAGTCAGTATTTTTAATTCTGTTAGCGTCAAGTTTAGTTCCACAAACTAATTAAATATTGTTACGGCTTGGTATTAAATCACCTCAAAAAAGTGGTTAATTAATCTGAACTTTGGTTAATGAATTTACTAACGTATTGAATAATGGTGATATTTAAATTTATTTTCTCTAGCAAGAGATTTTCAGTGAAAATAAGGCGAATTTACGTGTCAATAGCTGGCCTATTGCAAGTAAATTCAACGCAGTTAGCGCTGTAAATAGCTGCTCGAGATAGATTTACTATCCAGAGCTCAGGTTAATTAGCACAAAAAACTTATCTTCGCTGCTTATTTAAAAGAGTGAACCTGCATTTTAAAGCGTACCAGCAAGGCATACATATAATAAATTCTATTCAATACTTGGCTGAGAGTTGTTGCCTGCCTACAAGCTTGCGTATAATGCCCGCATTCCGGCTGCATTTTTTAGCCGCTAACTTGGATTAAACATGAAAAAACTCTCTGCAGTGCAAATAAAACAGCAAACTCTTGTGCTTAATATTGCCGATAAACTAGAAGAACAAGGTCGTGCTGAACTTCCTGGTATGCTGCAATGTTGGTTTGACGTTCAATACCACTTATTTCCAGGCTCTTTGCTAATGTGCTTTCAATTTGAGAGTGAGCAAGTGTTATCTGCGGCAGAGCCAGAGTTATTAAAGTGGCAAAAGCGTTTAAGCGGAGCAATGTTAAAAAAAGGCGTTATTTTAAAAGACATGCGCAAACATTTAGTTTTTACGCTCAAAGGGCCTGATGAATAAATCAGGCATTAACGATAGCATCGTATTCTTTTAACTAAAATTCATTATTGTGCTGCGGGAGTTTGCCTCAATTGTTGATAAATCAGTATTTGGATCAGTAATACGAGTAAAAATAAGTTCGAGCTTACCTAACGGCAATCGGTTACTGAGCTTTTGATATTCTCCTTG
The DNA here is from genome assembly GCF_014905615.1 of Pseudoalteromonas aliena SW19. Classification (NCBI taxonomy): domain Bacteria; kingdom Pseudomonadati; phylum Pseudomonadota; class Gammaproteobacteria; order Alteromonadales; family Pseudoalteromonadaceae; genus Pseudoalteromonas; species Pseudoalteromonas aliena. Next base: position 352,915 of record NZ_AQGU01000027.1, on the reverse strand, counting down.
GAGCAGCTGCTTATTTTTTTACTCAGCAATCATCAATAAAATACGGAGTAGCCTTCCAACTCCATCCCTAAATCACTAATAATAACCTGTTCATCTTTTTGATAAACACCGTAAAACCCTTTGGTAAATATTTGCAGTAATGTGATCAAATTCAGAGTGCAAATCTTATTTTTTGCCAATTACCAATCCCACGTTTAACTCCCTTCCACCATCACGCCCTAATCACTCTGTAATAATTTTGAAAATTCAGTCCTTCACCTTGCAATTACCTAAAAACTGGGCTTGATTTAAAAAGTAATGGAACTCCAATTAAAAGGAATTTGATATGATTAAGCTCATAATTATCGTTGGCATATTGTTTCACTCACAAACTTACGCTGCCAATATTTTTCAACTACCTCAGCAATCCGCAAATACTAACTTAGCAGACATTGAGCCAAATCATCAGCCATGGGAGGCCGGTTCAATATACGTAGCTGGTGATGTAGTCACTCACAACAACAGCCTATTTATTGCTGCCTTTTGGGTTAAAGGGATTGAACCAATAGAAAATCAACCCCACTGGGATGGCTGGATTTGGGTACAAGATACAGTGATAAAAAAGTGGCAAGCAAACAAGGTATACCGAGGTGGCAATTTGGTAAAACACAATACCGATTATTATTTTGCCCGTTATTGGAATAAGAATAATAAACCCAAACCCCATAGCAGCTGGCAACGCATTCAAGACTTATTTTACCTAACACCAGATTTACCTCCTGCGCACCCAGATGACTATAAAACGCTAGACGGTATTGACCAAAATGATAATGGTATTCGTGATGATTATGAACGGCTTGTATATGAAAAGTTTGATTCACCGCAGCTCATCACTTTTAGTTTAGGCACAGCCTCAACGTTACAATTAGTTATTGATATTGAACAAGGTCGTATACCAAATTTAGATGCGGAAATTGGTAAACAGATTATTTTAGATCTGATTAACATAAGTTACTGTGTTCGATATTTACAAAATTCACACCCACACTTTAGAGAACCCGAAGTTTTATACTTTAATACGATAGATAGAGCGTACGCTAACCGTAAAAGTCAAAATAAAATTAGTGACTATATTGCTTGGGATGACGATTTTCATTACGGCGCTGATAGAGACTGCAAAATACTTAAGGAGGACATAAAATGAAAGCTACATATATTTTGTTCTTACTTATATTTCCAATTTTTACTTATGGTAATTATCATGCACTAGATCGGTACTGCTCTAAAAATATTGATAATGTACGCATTTTCTATGTAAATGGGGTGCGGACTAATATCAAGCAATACAAAGCTAATTTAAATGAATTAAGTTACTTTCAAGATTTTCATCTACCAGAATTTAAAAAAGGAGCACTTCCTGCGGGAAGTTATAATAAAAGTGAAGCTATACTTATGCAAATATATGAAGTCGCACAGCAAAAATATAGTGACTTACCCGTATTCTCACCAGAGTACCGTATAATAACGGCAATAATTGGAGGCACAGTTAGCTCACTATCAGATATAGATATCGCTCAAATTGAATCAGTTTTACAGGATGTATTTACTGAAGTAAATTACTCTATTATTGACGAGACAGACTATAAAAATGCATTTCAAAGACTTCAATTTCAGATGCATTCTTGCAACCGTATTATTCTTATTGGTCACTCACAAGGTAACTTTTACACCAATGCTCTTTTTGAGGAAGCCATATCTACTTATCAATATAGCGACGGGTATCTTGCTTCCGATTATCCAATGGTTAGCCTAGCCGCAGTAGCAACACCAACAAGTTCAATGGGAGGAAGTTTGGGGGAGGAATATAAAGAGATTATTTCACACCTTACACTTGACGAAGACTGGGTCATGCGAGCCGTGAGGGTTTTATTTGGTAGTTTACCTTCAAACTATTCTGCTGAGTCTTTATTTGATTCAACTGGTCATGGGCTAATTGATAGCTATCTCAGAAATAATGCAGTTGCAAATGCAATAAGCGCTGGGATCAAGCTTTCTATGTTAAACCAAACCCCATTTCCTTTGTTTGAACAACACCCAGTAAATTCAAGTGCTTTTTCACACATTGGCTATTCAACGATCAATAAAATCCTTGACCTAAAATTCAAATCAGGAAGCGTTTACCGTTATTATAATATACCTATCTTATTATGGGATGAGCTGTATTACTCAACATCAATGGGTAAGTTTTATAATGAAAATATTCGGGGCCAATACCCTGTTGATAAGTTGGATATTGAAAATAGGGTTTATTTAAAAATGACAACACTTGAGCCAGTTGCGATAGATGAAAAATAACTTAAATGATAAATGCATCAAAATTTAATGTAGGTCGCGGACTTATCCCGACAAAGTAAGTACAGAGTTTGAAAGTTTCAAATTGGCGAGTAAAAACAGTTAGCCAAACCGAAAATCACACGCGCAAGCAAGTTTAGCTTGCCTATGGCCAACAGGGTCACCCATTAGTTTCTAATTTATTTAATGCTATTCCAGATAGGTAACGTTTTCCAATTTTCAGGGAAGCCCATTTCGGTTACGTCAATATTATACACCTCAATCAAGCTAGCTAACTTTTGTTTCCAATGGTGATTAGGGCTAATTAAATCCATAAAATAAGCACACATAACGAGTGTGTTGTATAACTGCTTAGCTGTATCACTAAAACTATTAAGTAAAACACTGTCGCCATTTGTTGGCAGCTTCATGGTAAATGTAAAATCTCGGTTGTATAAACGGCTGTGGTGGGCACAGATATTACGCACCGTCGTTATGTGGTGTAAAAAAGATGAAAGTATTGTTTCTTTTACTTTATATGAATCTGCAATATCATTTTTTAGCGCTCGTCGCCCTATTGCATCATAACTTCTTGAAAGCCAGCCGAAGCTCATTACTTCAGCAATAATCCAAATAGCGGGTGTGTCTTCATTATATTTGTGATTTTGCTTTTTTATATTTGTATCTGACGTTCGTTGAATTTCAGCACAAATATTACTAACGAAGTCATTATGATTAAATTTAGAAGTAAATGCAGTAGGATTTAAATGTGCATGTGAACCATGCTTTTTTGCTAAATGATATGCCCACTGAGTTCGCAGAGAAACTTCTATTCGCTCAATGGCATCAAGTAGTAACAGTCTTAATTCTCTATCGAAAGAATACAGATTTAACACTTGCTCAAACGTAGTAGCAGACTTAAAAGTATGGTTTTGATGATCTTCAATAAACGACCACCAATAAGTGCCTAGCCTGTAATAATTGATATGGCTAAGATAAAAGGCTGCTGATTCTTTATCATTAATTACTAGCCCGCGATCTTCTAGTAAGTCGACTTGCTGCGCAAATGTTATGGGGGCTTTAGGGAACTGCATGAAGGCTAAATCCTTTTATCATGCTATAGAAATAATTAACCCCTCGCAGGGCGCTGAGCTTACGGGTAGCGGGAGGGGTGTTGTTACGCGTAATTATAGAGCTTAAAAGTATAATTTCAAGATATTTGTAGTTTGGGCTGATACTGGCGCTAAACGATAACTGTGGGGCAAGCCAAGGGACTAATTTATATGGCGTTCTTTATTCAAGCCACGATTCATATTCACACCAATCGACGTCATGACTAGGTGCGTAGTCATATTTAAATTGAGTTTAAATAATAAGAACGCTTAGTTTTGAATAAAAAGGTCAAGCAAAAACAGTAGCCTGCTTGACCGGAACTTTCTAATGGATGAGTTTTTTATATTTCGAAAGTGGGATCACGGATACTGACACCCTATTATTTATTTAACTTATCCTGAATTTCTTGCTCTGTCTTCCTGTAACTTAGACTATGAATAAAGTCGATATTCGCACCCATAATCCTAAGCACCGACCAAACCTGATTAAGCACTAAGTATAAAATAAAACCAAAATAAAATAATTTAAACCAATATGAATATTCTTTAACAAATATAAATGACTCAAATATAGGTTTTAGTGTGTTCAGCATTAAAATCCAAATAAGAACAAAAGCTGAAGTAAATATAGTCAAAACGAGCATTTTGATTCTTTGTGTTGCCTCAATCCCTTCTAAAAGCTTTACTTTTTTGGGGTTAGCTAAGGCAGTTATAGCTTCGGGGTATAGATACGCAACCCAAATTCCTGCAAGTGTAAAAACAGCGGCTGAAATATTCTGAAGAGTGGCCAATACTGGTGAAAACTTTGAAACTGCAACTGTATCACTAAAAGTAGCAGCAACAGCAATACCTATTATTAAGAAAGCAACTTGTTTTAATGTCCAAATAAAAGCATCCATATTTTAACCTTAAGCTAATTTAGCAGTTTCTTCAAAGTCAACTAACAGCTTTTCTCTTTGAGCATCTAAGCAATCGAATACATCAATAGCTTGGAAATAAGTATCGCAGACTTTAATACAATCTAATTTTATATGCTTTCTTGCAACATAGCTATTAAACCACTTTGTAGAATCTTCATCATTAAGCCTAAAACCAACATTGTTCCAGCCAGAGGTTACATGCTCCTCGACTTGCACTTCCATTATACCTTTCAATTGATGCTCATCCAAACGTGTTGGTTCAATTATTTCTACCTCTTGATCTCTTTTTAACTTTGGTTGTTTCTTCTTTATCTTATTAAAAAAAGAAAACAGACCATCTTCTTCTATTTCTTTTTTATAAGAAATAGTATCTCGTACAACAAGGTGAGTTATGTTATCAGCGAGATACTTCAAACTTACATTTTTAATGTTAAGCTCTTTTTTGCAAGCTCTAAATAAGTAAGTCATCTCATTGTCATTAGCATCGTTATATCTAACTCTTTTTACAGTCACTTCTTTTCCATTAGGTGCATCTTGTTGGTACTGAGTAACTCTCTTACATTCATTAGGGATAAAATTATCTATACACCGCTTAAAGTAGTCAGTAATCAAATCTGTTGCAGCAACAGAATGGGGAAATTTAATACTCGCAATGAGCCCAAGACGAGGAATAAACCAATAATACATTGGCTTTGCATAAATTAATTTTTTACCTTTGACTTGTTTATCAACCCTTACTACACTTCCGGCTTTATCCCCAAACTTAGCATCTTCCACAAAGCCATTTAATGAATCATCGCCATTTTCTAAGGCTTTGCAAAATACAAATAATGCATCACCAGACTTTTCATCTTGAAAAAAATCTGCGCAATAAACTCTTTCTCTATTAGGGTTAGAATCTGCATCCCAAGGTAATGTATTTTTAAAGCTGTCCTTCCCTACATCTGCAACCCACTTAGCAACCTCATTTATAGTTTCAGTAAGCCCGCCACTAACATGATTATATTTATTTTTAGTTTTCCCGTTAAGTGTATTTATTTTTTCAAGTTTATGTAGTCCGCACTCTGTAACTTCAAAAAATGTAATGAGCCCACTTTCTGCCATATGACTTCCTTAAAACATAGGTTTTTAAAAAATAAATATTAACAGGTAAAAAGGTGTTTAAAAAGCAATAAGTTAACACTAGCTGAATATAAAACTGTGCAAATATCAAAAATTACTTTAGTCATTCCTATTTTTATAAGCCAAGACCAAACACCAACCTCACGTTTAACACCCTTCCTCGTCATCACGCCCTGAAAATAAACAATTGATGAGTGATGTCGCGCATGGATGCGCGATAAGGCGAAATTAGGCCATGGATGGCCTATCTTCGCCGTTTACGTTCACATCAATTGTGGTTTGAAGGATTAAGCGTGATGCTCGGGTGCGCTGAGAGTGTCCAGAGAGGGACCAGCGGCAGCCCCTCTTTGGCTGCCGTCGCCAGCGCGACAAAACCTTGAATAAGGTTTCTAATTTCTAGAAGTACCAAACGTATTCGCGTTATCTGTAATAGTAACCTCAAACACCCATTCAAATACTTATTCGGGCTACCGCCCGCGCGTAAGCAAGCTAAACGCCTACAATAAATAACACATACTCTTGGTTTTTGAGCGAGTAAGTATATTTGTGATTCGTTGGGTTTCGTTTCACTCTTCTCAACCTACGCCCATACGAAAATGCGAGGGTCAGATCTTGTTTCTTTCCAAAAGCAAACACCAATCTCACGTTTAACACCCTTCCCCCGTCATCACGCCCTGAAATAAGCAATTGATGAGTAATATCGCGCATGGATGCGCGATAAGGCGAAACTAGGCCATGGATGGCCTATCTTCGCCGTTTACGTTCACATCGATTGTGGTTTGAAGGAAATAGCGTGATGCTCGGGTGCGCTGAGCGTGTCCAGAGAGGGACCAGCGGCAGCCCCTCTTTGGCTGCCGCTGGTCCCTCTTTGGCTGCCGTCGCCAGCGCGACAAAACCTTGAATAAGGTTTCTAATCCCTCAATGAGCCAAAAGCAAACGAATATGCGCCAACAATACTTAAACACCTTTTGGGCTGCGCCCAACACGCCAGCAAGCTGTGCGTCTACAATGTTTAAACACACACAAAAAAGCCGCTGCATTGCTGCAACGGCTTTTTTAATTTTTGATAAATTCCCAAACTATAATGGAGCTTACTATCCATTAAAGGTCAAAAAATTAGTCCCTGTTCTTAGTCGCGATAAGTCTCTACCGCTGGGCATGAACACACTAAGTTACGGTCGCCGTATACATCATCTATACGTGTAACGGTTGGCCAGAACTTGTTTTTAGCCACTGCAGGCACTGGGAATGCAGCGTAAAAACGGTCGTATGCGCGGTCCCATTCGTTACCTAATACGTCGCCTTGTGTATGCGGTGCAAACACTAGCGGGTTGTTTTCGATTGACCATTCGCCAGAGATTACTTTTTCAATTTCGCCTTTAATTGACACCATTGCTTCGATAAAGCGGTCAATCTCACCTTTTGATTCAGACTCAGTTGGCTCAATCATTAATGTGCCAGCTACTGGGAACGACATAGTGGGTGAATGGAAGCCATAATCTTGCAGGCGCTTAGCGACGTCCATTTCAGTAATGCCTGATAGCTCTTTAAGCGGGCGTAGGTCAACAATACATTCGTGAGCAACACGGTTGTTACGACCACGGTATAAAATTGGGAAGTGCTTGCTTAGCTCATGCGTTAAGTAGTTAGCATTAACGATAGCCATTTCAGTGGCTTGTTTTAAGCCCTCTGACCCCATCATGGTAATGTAAGCCCATGAAATAGGTAAAATAGCGGCTGAGCCGTAAGGCGCTGCCGATACCGCACCGTTACCAATGTTAGTACCTGGTACGTTAATTACGCTGTGGTTTGGCATAAATGGCGCAAGGTGCGATTTAACACCAATTGGGCCAACACCTGGACCACCGCCACCGTGTGGAATACAAAACGTTTTATGCAAGTTTAAGTGCGATACGTCTGAGCCAATAAAGCCAGGGCTTGTTACACCAACTTGCGCGTTCATGTTAGCGCCGTCCATGTAAACTTGGCCGCCGTGCTCATGAATAATGTCACAAATCTCGCGAATTGTTTCTTCGTATACGCCGTGCGTAGACGGGTATGTGATCATGATGCACGATAAGTTTTCAGACACTTCCTCAGCTTTCGCTTTAAGATCGCTCATGTCTACGTTACCGTTTTTATCGCAGTTAACTACCACAATTTTCATGCTCGCCATTTGTGCTGATGCAGGGTTAGTACCGTGCGCAGAGCTTGGGATCAAACATACATTACGGTGTGCATCGCCGCGTGACTCGTGGTATTTACGAATCGCGATTAAGCCTGCATATTCACCTTGCGCGCCAGAGTTTGGCTGAAGTGATACTGCATCGTAACCGGTAATGTTTACTAGCCAGTCGTGTAGCTCACCAATCATTATTTGGTAACCTTGGGCTTGATCCAGCGGGCAGAATGGGTGAAGGTTTGCAAACTCAGGCCACGTAATTGGGATCATCTCTGCGGTCGCGTTTAGTTTCATGGTACATGAGCCTAACGAGATCATTGAGTGATTAAGCGATAAGTCTTTGCTTTCTAGTCGCTTAATGTAGCGAAGCATGTCTGTTTCGCTGTGGTAGCTGTTAAAGTTTGGATGCGTTAGTACTTCGTCATCACGTACTAAACTTGCAGGGATTGACTCGCTGCCATTTGCTTCAACGTCGGCTGCTATAGCGTCAACACTTAGGCCATGGCCTTCGCCTAAAATAATATCGAATAACTCAGTAATATCGGCACGTGTTGTTGTTTCTGATACCGAAATTGAGTACTCGCCTTCGTGGTTTGTTGCAAAGTTTACGCCTTTTGCAATTGCACGCGCTATTATGTCGTATTTGCTGTCGCTTACTACTGTTAGCGTATCAAACCAAGTACTGTGCTTAAGTGCGATGCCTTTAGCTTTTAAGCCTGTTGCTAAAATATCAGCAAAGCGATGTATACGCTGCGCGATAGTTTTTAAGCCTTGTGGGCCGTGGTACACCGCGTAAAACGCTGCCATATTGGCAAGTAATACTTGCGCTGTACAAATGTTTGAATTGGCTTTGTCGCGACGAATGTGTTGTTCGCGCGTTTGCATTGCCATACGTAGTGCATCGTTACCTAAACGGTCTTTAGATACACCAATAATACGACCTGGTAATGAACGTTTGTATGCGTCACGTGTTGCAAAAAATGCAGCATGAGGGCCGCCGTAACCCATAGGTACGCCAAAACGTTGAGCCGAACCAAGTACTACGTCTGCGCCTAGTTTACCTGGTGCTTTTAATAGTAATAAACTCATTATGTCGGCAGCAACACAGGCAATGGCCTTTTTGCTTTGTACGCCAGCAATTAGGTCAGTTATGTCTACCACTTCGCCTGATGTAGATGGGTATTGGAACAATGCGCCAAAAATGTCGTGGTTTACGGCATCTTCTGCTTTACCTACAATTATTTCAAAACCAAACTGCTCGGCACGCGTTGTTACTACGTCGATTGTTTGTGTGTGTACGTCGTCAGCAATAAAAAAGGCGTTTGCTTTTTTCGCTTTTGATACGCGTTTTGCAAGGCCCATAGCCTCTGCAGCGGCTGTTGATTCGTCAAGTAGTGATGCACTTGCTAAATCAAGGCCAGTTAAATCTAGGGTCATAGTCTGGAAGTTTAATAATGATTCTAAACGCCCTTGTGCAATCTCTGGCTGATACGGTGTGTACGCAGTATACCACCCCGGATTTTCAAGTACGTTACGTAAAATTACGTGTGGTACATGTGTTGGGTGGTAACCTTGACCAATGTATGATTTGAAAACTTTATTTTTGCTTGCTACTGACTTTAAGTAGCTTAGTGTTTCAACTTCAGTACGGCTTTGTCCAACTGTTAGCGGTTGCTCTAGGCGAATGCTAGCAGGTACAGTTTGATCGATCAGCTCTTGTACACTCGATACTTCAAGCGCGCTCAGCATGTCGCTTACTTGCTCTGGGCTTGGCCCAATATGGCGGCGAATAAAATCTTGCTTTTGCTCTAACTGTTCAAGAGATTTGGCGTTTGACATGTGTCCAGATTCCTATGATCCAAAAAAGTGTAATTATTACTAATGGGTAACTAGTAATAATAAAAATATTTATGATTTAGCTGCTTACCATGTATGGAAAAATAAGCACTTTAATCATAAAAGCCCCAATGTTTTAAATAGTGGGGCTTTTAATGCAAACAATAATTAACGATTATTCTTCGTCGATAGTGTGCGAGTAACCTTCAGCGTCAAGCAAGTTTTCTAGCTCAGACTCGTCAGATGCTTTAATACGGAATAACCAACCGTCACCGTAAGCATCGCTGTTTACTGTTTCAGGTGAATCTTCAAGCTCGTCGTTAATTGCAACAATTTCACCGCTGATCGGGGCATAAATGTCTGATGCTGCTTTAACCGACTCTGCTACTGCACAATCTTCGCCAGCGTCTACTTCATCACCCACTTCTGGTAATTCAACAAATACCATGTCGCCAAGAAGCTCTTGTGCATGCTCAGAAATACCAACAGTAAATGTACCGTCGCCTTCGTTACGAACCCACTCGTGTGAAGGTGCGTATTTTAACTCGCTAGGAATGTTGCTCATTTTATTTGTCCTTTGGTTTATATTGGGAGGATATCAATCACTGTAATTACACTGATTGATATAACCAAATTATTTAAATTATTGATTTACCGTTACGTACAAAGCTAGGCTTTACTACTTTAACGTTTACTAATTTTTTACGCATTTCTACTTGAGCTGTGTCGCCTGTTGAACGTGGTACACGTGCAAGGGCTACACTAAAACCAAGTGTTGGTGAGAAAGTACCTGAGGTAATAACCCCTTCACCACCATCAACAATTACTTTTGAACCGCTACGCAGCACGCCTTTTTCTTCAAACACTAAGCCAACTAGTTTGTCAGTGCTTTTTTCTGCGCGTTGCTTAACAAGTACGTCACGACCAATAAAGTCGCGATCTTCTGGTTCCCATGCAATGGTCCATGCCATGTTAGCTGCAAGTGGAGATACGCTTTCGTCCATATCTAGGCCGTAAAGGTTCATACCTGCTTCTAAACGTAGCGTGTCGCGTGCACCTAAACCAGCAGGCGCTACACCTGCATCTAGCAGTTGTTGCCATAAATCGGCCGCTTGGTCGTTCGGTACTACTATTTCGTAACCGTCTTCGCCAGTATAACCCGTTGTGGCAATAAATAAATCACCTACTTGCACACCAAAAAACGGCTTCATGCCTTCAACAGCGGCTTGTTGCTCAGTATTTAAAAGTGTGGCTGTTTTTGCTTTTGCGTTAGGGCCTTGCACTGCAATCATTGCAAACTCTGGGCGCTCAGTAACTGTAACGGTAAAATCGCTCGATACTTTAGCTAAATGTGCGAGGTCTTTTTCACGTGTCGCTGAGTTAACAACTAGGCGATAAAACGTTTCGCTAAAAAAGTAAATAATTAAATCATCAATTACGCCGCCTTGCTCATTAAGCATGCCGGTGTAAAGTGCTTTACCAGGCACTGTTAATTTAGCTACGTCGTTTGCTACTAACTTACGTAAAAATGCTTGAGCTTGCTCGCCTTCAATATCAACAATTGTCATGTGTGATACGTCAAACATACCTGCATCAGTACGAACGGCATTATGTTCTTCTATTTGTGAGCCGTAGTTGATTGGCATTTCCCAGCCATGAAAATCAACCATTTTTGCGCCCGCTTCTAGGTGCTTAGCATGTAGTACAGTTTTAGACGTCATAACATTCCTTCACGTTTAAATTAACCCTTAATGGGCGTGGCTTAAATAGATCTAAAAACAGGTAAGCATTACTATACTTACCTGTTGTTTATATTCGTTATGCGGCTTGATTTTGCATAAGTGCAAAACCATGCGCTTGCATATAGCTTTGCCATTTTTGTAGCTCTGGCGTTTTTGCTATAAGCACAAAGTGTTGTTCATCGCTTTTATCAATAGCAGTAATAAATACCTCACCACTTTGCGCGCCGTAACAAAGTTGCGCGTCAGAAAGGCGTAAACCTGGCGTTAACTTAAAAGCATCAACTAGGGTATCAAATGCGTTTTCGCCGCTTAGGGTAAAAGTAGTTAGGTCGGTACGAGTAACATAATCAATATCAAAACGAAGCTGTTGTTCATTTATAAGTGATTGTAATTGAAGGCTTGCGCTGTGTGGTAATACAAATCTAAAAGCGGTTTCGCTAAAATAATATACAGCGTAGCTATAATCAGAATTTAGGTCTTCGTCGAGCGACCCTTTCAATCCTAAGCCACTGGCCGTTAATTTAGTTAAATCGTGGCCTAAAATGGTACTTAAAAATACCGATGCTTCACTACCGCTAAAATCCATTACAACGGTGTTGTTATTTGCTTGCAAAGCGTTGACAACCGCGCTGCTAGCGTTGCTGTGGCGGGCAAACATAATTGGGTTAAAAGTCATAACAAACACCTATGTATTTTCAATGTATAAAAGTATATTGCGCAAGATGTATAACAACAAATTGTAATTATTTATCAATTGATAAATAATACTTATATATATGGCGACATAAATTGTAATTTTAAATATGAAAAATATATCAACCGACAGTTTACGCACCTTTGTTATGGTCGTTGAGGTAAGCGGCTTTGCTAAAGCTGGCGATTTATTGGGTTTGTCGCAACCGGCAGTAAGCTTGCAAATAAAGCGCTTGGAAGATGTGCTTGGATATAAGTTATTTAAAAAACAAGGCCAGCGCCAGGTACTTAACCAGTACGGCGAGCTATTACTGCCGATGGCAAAGCAAATGATGCAATACAACGATGCTATTTTGCAGCAATTTACCTCCGAAAATATTGCCGGTAGAGTGCGTTTGGGTATTCCTAGCGAATTTGCTGCGCGTATTTTGCCTTCCATTATTGGCGATTTTGTGGCGCTCTACCCTGAGGTGTCTTTAGAAGTTAAATCACGTTTGAGTAAGCATTTGCTTTCGGCTTCTCGCCAAGATCAATTTGATCTAGTCCTCGCCCTTAATGAACGGCTCAGCTCTGAAAAATTCCCGATTTTTATGCAAGACAAACTCGTATGGGTGGGCGACTTATCACTGGCTCAAAATGACGTAGTTACTTTAGTTACGGCGCCAGAGGGGTGTATTTATCGTCGCCGCGCAATTGATGCATTAAAAAGTGCCGGCATAAAATACCGTATTGTTTATAGCAATGCCGATTTAACCGGTCTTATTGCAGCGCTCAAAGAAGGGCTTGGCATTACCGTCCTTGCTAAAAGTACTGTACCCAGCGAGCTTAACTATCAGGTGCAAACTAAACACTTACCTGCCCTTGGCGATATTGGCATAAGTTTAGTTAAAAGTGCCGGAGAGTCGGAAAATGCGGTTGATAAACTCGCTGAATTTATAGCCCTGCGTTTAGGTTAAAGTAAGTGCTCAATTAGTTGAGCCGTTATTAACTAACCTGAACTCTAGATAATAAATCTATCTCAAGCAGCTATTTCAGCGCTAACTGCGTTAAATTTACTTGCAATAGGCTAACTGTGTTAGTAAATACCTTAACCAGAGTTCTGGTAAATTAGTATAATTTAGTTAACTAAGTTGCATAAGAAGACGTTTTTAGTTCTAAAAAACTGAATCATTAAATACTTAATAACATTGATTCGTATTCGTTAACGTGTTCAAATTACGCCAATTTCGATAATTGACATGATTAGGAACATAATGAACCCTAAATTTTTAGTATCTACCCTAGCAGCTGCGGTTGCTTTGTCTTTTAGTGCTACTGCAATAGCAAAAGACACCAGCGATAAAGAACAACGCTTTGAACAAATTACCGTTATTGGTTCACAACAAGCAATTAACGATATTCCAGGTTCGGCTACGTTTATTTCTGACGAAGAACTGCAAAAATTTGAATTCACCGATATTTCTCGCGTTTTAGCCTCTGTTCCGGGCGTTTACGTGCAAGAAGAAGACGGCTACGGTCTTCGCCCTAACATTGGTATGCGCGGTACAGGTACTGGCCGTAACGATAAAATTTCTGTAATGGAAGACGGTGTACTAGTTGCACCTGCGCCTTACTCTGCCCCTTCTGCTTACTACTTCCCTACTATGGGTCGTATGGAATCTATCGAAGTATTAAAAGGTGCGGCTTCTGTTAAGTATGGCCCTCGTACTACGGGCGGTGTTTTAAACTTGCTTTCACGCAGCCTACCTACTGAACCAAACAGCTCAAAAGGTATGATAGATGCAGCCCTTGGTAGCGACGGTTACTACAAAGGTCACGCTTACTTTGGTAAAGAAAAAAACAACACAGCAGGTTTAATTGAAGTATTTACTTACGGCGCAGACGGCTTTAAAGAGCTGCCAGTAGGCAATGACAACACCGGCTTTGAAAAAACAGATTTACTATTAAAGTTTGGCCATACGTTTGGTCAAAACGATGCGCATAATTTAGAGCTAAAAATTAAGTACTCTGACGAAACATCAGACGAAACATACATGGGCTTAACAGACGAAGACTATCAAGAAAGTCCTTATCGTCGTTATGCTGCATCGCAAAACGATGAAATGAACACTCGCCACAATGCATACCAGCTTAACTACGCGTATCGTTTTGGTGCTGGCTATGAGCTTTTAGCTACAGCTTACTTAAACGATTTTCATCGTAACTGGTATAAAGCCAGCAAAGTAAGTGAAAGCTACCTTGCGCAATACAGCGAATTTGAAGCAAACCCAACAAGCGAAGGTATCGAAGATATTGCTATTAAAGCTAACAACCGCGATTACCAAGCTAAAGGGATTCAGTCTGAATTACATATCCCTGCTGGCGATCACTACATTACGGTTGGCGTACGTTACCACGAAGACGAAATGGATCGTTTTCAATGGCAAGACAAATACACACTAAATCAAGATTTAAGCATGACGCTAACATCGCAAGGTGTTCCAGGCTCTGATAGCAACCGTGTAGATAGCGCAAAAGCAAGTACCTTGTTTATTCAAGACGAGTGGACAATTGATGCGTTAGTGATCAGTGCGGGTCTTCGTTATGAAGACATTACTATTACACGTGAAGAGTGGTCTAAATCAGATCCTACTCGCAGCAACGGTTTAACTAAAGATGTGTCTAACGACACTGAAATTTTAGTTCCGTCGTTAGGTGCTACTTACACACTTAACGAAAACGTGACACTACTTGCGGGCATTCAAAAAGGCTATGCACCTGCAGCACCGGGTAATGCAGTTCAAGAAGAAGAAGAAAGTGTAAACATCGAGTTTGGCTCTCGCTTCAATATGGATAGCTTTAGCGGTGAAGTTATTGCATTTTACTCTGATTACGACAACATGCACGGTAACTGTACTGCATCTGTAGGTTGTAGCGACGACAACATTGGCGACCAATACAACTACGGTAAAGTAGAAGTATCAGGCTTTGAGTTTAGCGCTGGCCGTACGTTTGCGACTGATGCAGCTATGTTCCCAGTTAAATTAACGTACACTTACACTGATTCTGAATTTAAAAACGATTTTGATTCAGAGATTTGGGGCGCGGTAGAAAAAGGCGATGCAATGCCTTACGTACCAGAAAACCAAGTAGCGTTATCATTAGGTGCTGAGTTTTCTGCTTTTGTAGTAAACAGCCAAGTGCGTTACGTATCTGATGCGCACGCGAACTTAACGCAGTCAGGCTTAAACGCAATTGATAGCCGCGTTGTGTGGGATTTAGCCGCTAAATACTTAATTGATGAGAATCAAAAAGTATACCTAAGCGTTGATAACCTGTTTGATAAAACATACATTGCTAACCGTTCAAACGGTGGCATTCAACCTGGTAAGCCGCGTACTGTACAGATGGGCTACACTTACTCATTCTAAATTAAAAGCTGGTTAAACGGTTCACTAACAGCGTTAATAATTTTTTATGTAAGAACACTACACATCTAAATTATTGCCTTGTTATTAAACCGTTTACCTGCGCTTTGTATAGGATAAATGGTTCACTAACAGCGTTAATAATTTTTTATGTAAAAGCACTACACATCTAAATTATTGCCTTGTTATTAAACCGTTTACCTGCGCTTTGTATAGGAGAAATGGTTCACTAACAGCGTTAATAATTTTTTATGTAAAAGCACTACACATCTAAATTATTGCCTTGTTATTAAACCGTTTACCTGCGCTTTGTATAGGAGAAATGGTTCACTAGCTGTGTTAAAAATAACTGATATAAGAACAGCTATATTTCGTTATTTTTGCCTTGCTATAGAGCTATTTTACTATCGCTATAATAGAGCATCAATTGGTGTAAAGTTAAAGCGTAAATTACAGATACAAAAAAGCCGAGATTGAATTTCAATCTCGGCTTTTTTAATACTTAATTTAAATTAGGTATTATTTATTAGGTATTAGTTATTTGCGTTACGTTGGCGTAATACTTCAAACAAACAAATACCCGTGGCTACCGATACGTTTAAGCTTGAAACAGTACCCGCCATTGGGATTTTAACGAGCATATCGCAATGCTCACGCGTTAAGCGGCGCATGCCCTCGCCTTCTGCGCCCATAACAATCGCCATTGGGCCTGTTAAGCTTGCATCAAATACGTGGTTATCAGTTTCACCAGCAGTGCCTACAACCCATACGCCTGCATCTTTAATTTCGCGAAGCGTACGCGCAAGGTTAGTCACTTGAATAAGCGGCACTGTTTCGGCTGCACCACAAGCTACTTTACGTGCTGTACCGTTAAGCTTAGCAGAACGATCTTTAGGTACAATGATAGCGTGAACACCCGCAGCATCTGCACTACGTAGGCATGCGCCTAAGTTATGCGGATCGGTAATGCCATCGAGCACAAGTAAAAACGGTGTATCTTCACGAGCGATTATCGCATCAAGATCTTTTTCATTAAACGTAGGCGCTGCTTTTACGTTGGCAATAATACCTTGATGCTGCTCACCTTTTGATTTGCTATCAAGGGCTTTGCGCTGCATAAACTGTACTGAAATACCAAATTTAAGTGCTTCATCAATAATCGGAGTTGAGCGTTTGTCGTCACGGCCTTTGAGGGCGTAAATTTCAACAAAACGCTCTGGTTCGCTTTCTAAAATTGCTTCAACAGAATGAAAGCCAAAAATTAATTCATTACT
The DNA here is from genome assembly GCF_014905615.1 of Pseudoalteromonas aliena SW19. Taxonomy (NCBI): domain Bacteria; kingdom Pseudomonadati; phylum Pseudomonadota; class Gammaproteobacteria; order Alteromonadales; family Pseudoalteromonadaceae; genus Pseudoalteromonas; species Pseudoalteromonas aliena. The sequence continues at coordinate 336,317 of NZ_AQGU01000027.1, read as the reverse complement.
CACGTATTGTCTGCTCCTGGGCTAGTACGTTTACGGGCATTTTTGCCTGGTCTTTTAGGCTTTTTAACGGCCTTCTTCTTCGGTTTTTTCTTTACGGCAGTGTCTGCTGCTTTTTTATCTGCGGGTTTAGTTGCAGACTTATTTGCAGGCTTACCTTTATCTTTGTTCGCTGGCTTTTTTTTGCCTTTTGGTTTGTCATCGCTGTGCGATTTTTTACCCGGAACTTTGCCTGCTTTTAATTGTGCACGTACGCTTGCTGGTGCATGCTCAGATTTTCCTGCGCCTTTTGGTGCACGACGACGAGAGTATCTGTCTTGTGCTACATCGCCTTTAAGCGTTAAGTTTATACGGCGATCGTCTAAGCTAACCGACGCAACCTGTACAGTGACTTTGTCGCCAAGACGATATACAGTATTGGTGTGCTCACCAATCAAGCAATGTTTTGCAGCATCGTGTGCAAAAAATTCGTCACCTAAATTAGTAACATGGATCAATCCGTCAATTTGTAAATCGTCTAAACGAATAAACAAACCAAAGTTAGTAACTGATGAAATAACACCGTTAAACTCGTCACCTACGTGATCTTGCATAAATTCGCATTTAAGCCAATCAGCTACTTCACGAGTTGCATCGTCGGCGCGGCGCTCTGTTGTAGAACATTGCTCACCGAGTTGATCAACTTCATCATCGGTATACGCGTATTCGCCAGACGTTTGCTGACCTTGTGCTTTTATTACTGCTTTAATAGCACGATGTACTACTAAATCTGGGTAACGACGTATTGGCGATGTAAAATGCGCGTAAGCCGATAACGCTAATCCAAAGTGACCAATGTTATCTGGCTGATATACCGCTTGTTTCATTGAACGCAGTAGCATAGTTTGAATAAGCTCGGCTTCTGGGCGGTCGCCTAGTCGCGCTAGTACTTGGGTTATTTCTTTTGGCGTTGGCTCGTCGCTCAAAGTGCTTTCGATACCTAACTCGCCTAAGAACTTAGTAAAGTTACCTAGTTTTTCGCTGTCGGGTTCGTCATGCACACGATAAAGCGCGCTTGCTTCGTGCTTTTCAAGAATTTTAGCCGCCGATACGTTGGCTAAAATCATACATTCTTCAATGAGTTTGTGCGCGTCGTTACGAATAACAGGCACTATTGATTCTATTTTACGCTGAGCGTTAAATACAAAACGTGTTTCTAGAGTTTCAAACTCAATGGCACCACGGTCTTGGCGTGCTGCTTTAAGTGCCATGTACATTTGCTGTAAGTCAGTTAAATGTGGCACGACAGCTGAGTATTCTTCGCGTAGTTTTTCGTCGTTTTGTAAAATAGCATTTACTTTGGTGTAAGTTAAACGTGCATGCGAGTTCATTATCGCTTCGTAAAACTTATAACCCGAAAGTTTGCCCGCGCTCGATACGGTCATTTCGGCAACCATACATAAGCGATCTACTTTTGGATTAAGCGAACATAATCCGTTAGAAAGCACTTTTGGTAGCATCGGAATTACTTGCTCAGGAAAATACACTGAGTTACCACGTAAAATTGCTTCTTTGTTAAGCGGCGTGTTCATTCCTACATAATGCGATACATCGGCAATAGCAACCCATAAGCGCCAGCCACCTGATTTTTTAGGTTCGCAATATACGGCGTCATCAAAGTCGCGAGCGTCTTCGCCATCAATGGTTACAAGTGGTAAATCACGTAAATCTACACGGCCTTGTTTGTCAGCCTCTTCAACAAACTCACCTAGGTGAGCAACTTGTGCTTCAACTTCTTCTGGCCATACGTGTGGAATATCGTGATTACGCAACGCAACTTCAATTTCCATACCTGGGGCTAAATGCTCACCCAATACATCAACAACTTTACCTACCGCATTCATGTTGCGACTCGGATTTTGGGTGATTTTAACCTGCACCATTTGGTTATGGCGGGCACCGTTTTCGTTGCCTGGTAAAATCATTATATCTTGCGTTATGCGCGGGTCTTCAGCGACTACAACAGCAATACCGTGCTCAACAAAATAACGGCCAACAACTGGCGCACGCTCATTTGTAAGTACTTTTATAATACGTGCATCGCATTTTGAACCTGAGCCACGTTTGGTGCCTTTAGCAAGTACAATGTCGCCATGTAGCACCATGTTCATTTGATGCTTAGCAATAAACCAATCTTTACTCTCGCCTTCAACTTCTAAAAAGCCAAAACCGTCTCTGTGGCCTATTACTTTGCCTTTAGTTAAACCGGCTTCGTCAATCAGGGCGTAGCATTTAAATTTATTGAAATACAGCTGTCCGTCACGCTCCATAGCGCGAAGGCGGCGTTTAAATGCTATTTGGCGCTCGTCATCATTTACTGCTAGTTCTTCACATAATTGCGCATAGTTAGCAGGCTTTGAACGCTCTTGAAGGTGAGTAAGTATAAACTCACGGCTAGGGACTGGGTTTTCGTACTTTTCTTGTTCTCGACTGAGATTTGGATCTTGGTTTGACATTCACTATCTTGTTAGTTGGTTATGTAGGTATTTTAACCCATATAGTTAAAATGAGACAGGTAAAAGCTGTTAAACTTTTAAGAAAGCACTTTTACCTTGCAGTTTGGTCTGAAAATCTAGCGCAATGGGCCTTAACGAGTCCTTAATTGTGAAACGAGTTTTGGATTTAGCTAACACCGCTTTTACTAACTAACCTGAACTCTGGATAATAAATCTATCTCAAGCTGCTATTTTCAGCGCTAACTGCGTTGAATTTATTTGCAATAGGCCCGCTATTGACGCGTAAATTCGCCTTGCTTTCACTGAAAATCTCTGGCTAGAGAAAATAAATCTAAATATCACCATAATTCAATGTGTTAGTAAATATCTTAACCAGAGTTTAGGTTAACTATTTATTTTGTAAGTTTCCCCAAAGCACTTTACTTATATTATCAATAAAGCTTGGGTCCTCTTCTTTCATTGTTAGTAAAATTTGTTTGTTCATTTGTGTTTTATTTTGTTTATAGATCCAGCGATTTTTATTAAATTGCTGAGCAAATTCAAGCACGCCAACTTGTAGCTCATCGTTATTTGTAAACACCGCTTCAACCACTTTGTTGTCTAGCAACTGCAGAGCGCCGACTCGCTCACCCGACATAGCTAAACGATTAAAAAATGTTTGCGAAATTGCTTTATTAATTATAGGAAACATTGAGGGTACAAACGGCACCATTACATCCACTTCTGGGAAACAAAAAAAGCCTTTATCTGACTTCATAAATCTAAAATCGCACGCACACGCAAGCACAGAACCATTACCATAGGTATGCCCGTTTAACGCAGCAATAATAGGCATAGGAAAAGTAACTATGCGCTTGAATAAGTCGCCTATTTGCACCATAAAATCGGAAATTGCTGCAGGTAAAATGCTTGGGTTAGACATCCACTCGAGGTCGATACCTAATGACCAGTTTTTATCACTCGAAGACGTTAAAATAACTGACTTAATATTTTGATCAGCTTCAATGTGGTCAAGGTGTAAATTAAACTCAGCCAAAAACGCTGGATTGTGACGGTTTTCAGCGGTATTCATGGTGAGTATAGCGGTATTATTTTTAGTTGTTAGCTCTATTATATTAGCCATTAAACCCTCTTTTAACGCTTTTTAAGTTGATTTTAAGCGCTGTTCGTTACTTTTATAGTTATTGGTAACATAGTAATACTTTACTCATAACTTATAAACCCACTATTTTATTCTCGAACGAGCACAAACACATTTACGTGTTTTATACCTTGCTTTAAATCTATAGCCATCCTTTTTGTTTAGCTATACGTGCTGCATCTATTCGATTTGTGGCATTAAGCTTTGCGATAGCATCTGAGAGATAATTACGTGTGGTGCCCTCGCTGATAAATAGCTGCTTGGCTATTTCGCTAGTTTTAAGGCCATCGCTTGCAAGTTTTAGCGCTTTACGCTCTTTATCGGTCAGCGGGTCCGAGTCATCTAATGCATTAATAGCAAGCTCTGGATCTATTACTTTTTGACCTTGCATGACTTTTTTAAGGGCATTTATTAATTCTTCACTTGGTGCTTCTTTTAAAATAAAGCCTTTAGCCCCTGCGGCAATCGAACGTCTTATATAACCAGCGCGAGAAAACGTAGTCATAATAACCATTTTTATTTTTGGGTATTTGGCTGCAATTTGCTCGCTAAGCTCTATCCCATTCATATTTGGCATTTCTATATCAGTTAAAATTACATCTGGATGTAAATCACTATCAAGCATCTTAATTGCATTGAGTGCATCTTGGCCGTTACTTGCTTGCCCAATAACCTCTATATTAAAATCAAGGCTTAACAGTGCAGCAATTGCATCGCGAACAAGCGCCTGATCTTCCACTAAATATACTTTGATCATTGTAAATCCTTAGCCGTAATTGGCAGCATTACATTTAAAGTAAAGGTATCGCCACAGGTAAATGAAGCACTGCCCTTTAATTGTTCTGCTCGCTCTTTAATACCACTGAGGCCATTGCCCGAATTCAATGCGCTGCATGGAGCATGGTCAATAACGGTTATGAGTAATTGCTGCGCTGTTTGCTCTATATTTATTTCACAGATTTTTGTGCTGCTATGGCGCAATAGATTTGTAACTGCCTCTTTAATTATAAGACCAGCGAACCCCTCGACTTTAAAGGGTAAAGTATTTAAAACCACATTAAATGTAACATTAAAGTCTTGCTCTATTAATCGTTGTTTTAGCTGTGCTACTTGGCTGACAAGATTAAGCTGTTTTAAATCACTTACGGCGCTTCTTACGTCACTAAGTAATTGCCTTGCAAGATCTGCCACTTGTGCAATCTCGCTATTTGCTTGAGCGTAACGCTCACCTTGGTTTAATTTATTGGCAAGCTCAGCCTTTAAAGCAATAGATGACAGTGAGTGGCCTAAAATGTCGTGTAAGTCGCGAGCTATCCGTTCGCGCTCAGCAATAGCTGCTAACTGCTCTAATTGGTTAGCACTTTCCTGCTCACGTTTTTTGTACAGGCTCTCTCTTTTAGCTGCAATACCGTAACTAAATAAGGCGGCACATAGAATCAAAGCCACAGCTAAAAAGTACTCAACTTTTCCTATATCACCAATATATGCACTTAATAAAACAGTTAGAATTATCGCTAATGCGCCATAAAATCTTTGCAGTTTACTGTATGTGTAACCGGCTACATAGGCGACAAAACCAAATAAGGTAGGCGTGCCTGAGTTATAAAAAGTAGCGCAGAAACAAATTAATAGCATGGCTACAAACAACTTAGTTACACCTGTATTTTTGCAGTTTATTGCTTTTACATACAAAAGAATAAAAGCAATATAAAAGGCTAAAGACATAGTTATTTGGTTAGCCGTAAAGCTCGCAAAATTAATTATTAGTGGGAGTAAATAAAAGCCGGTAAAAATTAAATGTCCATATTTCCAAAAATCTTTATCGCTTTGTTGAGAGTAAGTGTTAAGTGAGCTCATACTAATACCTCAGGCATATTATTTTTATTTATTGCACTATTTTTATTAATAAAGATAAATAACACAAAAACACACACAAACATAAAGCAATCGACATAGGTAATAGTAAAACTAAGCGACTCTAAAAAATCGCTAATAGATAAACTGAATAAAATAAATGTACTCATGTTTTAATTCCCTTCTTTTAAGTAGGGCAATTATGACAACATACATAAGTAATATGAGTGTGGATTGTCACCAACATTCCTGACATTTGTCAGATGTTAAAAAATTCATCTCAAGAATTTTTAAGCGATGTTAATATGCTAAAAAAAGCACGATAAGGAATCTAAATGCAATCCCAACAACAAAGCTTACTTTACTTACATATTGCGGTATTACTTTTTGGCGGAACGGCTCTGTTTGCAAAACTGATTGGTTTAAATGCGCTTGATATAACCGTTTATAGAGCAGCAATTGCTGGCATTGCTATTTACATTTTACTTAATGTGCAAAAAAAGCAGATTAAACTTAATAAACCTAAAGATTATTTAATTGCGATATTACTCGGTGCGGCTGTTGGTATACATTGGGTGACTTACTTTGCTGGCATGCAAATGGCGGGGATAACAATTGGTATGCTCGCATTTTTTAGCTACCCAGTTATTACGGTGTTTTTAGAACCTTTAGTAAATAAAAGTAAACCTAAAACTAAAGATGTGATCAGTGCCGCAGTCGTTATATTAGGTATTTACCTACTCGTGCCTACGGCAAATTTAGGTGATGATGTCACCCTCGGAGTAATAACTGGCGTGGTCTCAGCGCTATTTTTTTCAATAAGAAATATTACCCATAAACGTTATTTTAGCCAATATGGCGGCCCACAAACGATGTTTTATCAAACTTTAGTGGCCAGCCTTATGTTATGTGCTTTTATTGAAGTACCTGTATATGAAGTAAGTAACCATGACTTATTATTAATTTTAATTGCCGGAGTTATATTTACAGCAACACCCCATTCATTATTTGCAGCCAGTTTAAAACATTTATCTGCCGCTACTGCGGGGTTGATTTCTTGCCTTCAACCTCTTTATGGCACACTATTAGCTATAATTATCATCCATGAACGCCCGTCAATAATGACGCTTGTTGGTGGCGTATTAATTGTTAGCGCGGCCTGTTTTGAAACGTGGTCAATTACACGAAAAGGACGACAATGAAAGTATTTGCACACAGAGGCGCAAGCGGGCATTTTCCTGAAAATACTAAAAGCGCTATTTTGGAAGCATTAAAGATAGGCGTAGATGGCATTGAAGTAGACATACAAAGCGCCATTGATGATTACATGTTAATTCACGACTCATGGCTAGATAGAACTACAAATGGCACAGGCAAAGTAAATGAGTTTCATGTATCTGAATTAACTAAATTAAATGCGGGTAATGGTGAAGTAATACCAACACTACAACAACTATTCGATTGGAATAACAACAAAACATTACTCAACCTTGAACTAAAACATGCATTTGAACTTGAGAAATTTGCCACTCAACTCGAAAACAACATAAGTGCGAGAAAAATATCATGTGCTAATGTTTTAGTATCGTCATTTGATCACCATCAATTACTCTGGCTTAAGAGGCGTTTACCCTGGTTGAAAATAGGCGCACTCACGTCTTCGATTCCTATCAACTATGCTAAATTTGCTGAAGACCTAAATGCCTATAGTGTTCATGTGGACAAAAGCTTTGTAAATAAAGCGTTTACTGACGATGCAAAAAAAAGAGGACTAAAGATTTATGCTTATACGGTCGATAAAGAACAAGACATAGCGCTAATGCTTGATTATGGCATAGATGGGATTTTTACAAACTACCCTACGCAAACAAAAGCTTACCTGTTATCGTTACAAACAAGCTAACTGCCTTACTTATGATTTATTACTAAATTAAAATCACAAAGGTTTATGGAAATGAGCGGTTTTATGAAAATTTATAACTACATTGAGCAAACCTTCTTTTTTACGTTAACTCGTAAAATTGTGGGAAATTTAAGTTTTGTATTTTTATTTCAAGCTATTACGCTATTTTGGCTATACCAAAGTTTAAGCGAGCAGCAACAAAGTACAGGGATGTTTTGGTTACTCACGCTGGTAATTATTGCAGGCTTTGTATTTACGCTTTTTTATATGCGCTTTTTAATTGTTCGCCCTATTACTGCTATGCGTAATACGCTTATAAAAATCAATCAACAAGATGGTAATTTAGCCGCTAAGCTACCTCATTTTTCATATGACGAATTTAGAGATTTAAGCACACAATACAATGCATTTACTACTCATTTAGGCGAGTTGCTAAATACAACTTATTGCAGCGCTGAAGCAAGCGCTGATAGTAATAAAGCGGTTAGTGAATCAATGCAAAATACACAGCATTCAAGCGAGCAACAAATACATTTAAGTCGCAGTATTATTGACGCTAGTATGCAAATAACTCAAAGCTTACAAAATATCGTGAGTAATACCGACAGTGTACACAATGTTAATAATGAACATTTAGCGTTTGTAAAACTCTCAGCGAAGGAGCTTTCAACACTTGTTGAGCAAGTTAAATTAATTACCAATATGCTGGGAAATTTTTCAAATACGATCGCGGGTTTAAAAGAAAATAGCGAAAACATTCGCAGTATTTTGAAGATGGTTGAAGAGTTTTCAGATCAAACCAACTTATTAGCATTAAACGCGGCTATAGAAGCAGCAAGAGCCGGCGAAGCTGGAAGAGGCTTTGCGGTTGTAGCCGATGAAGTACGCACACTTTCTATAAAAGTAAGTGGCGCAACAAGGCAAATTAGCGATTTTATTACTCAAATGAATGAGCTAGTAAACGAGACAAATAAAGAGTCAGAGCAATTAATTACTCACTCCAACAATGCGCAAAATTCAATAAGCGCAACGTCTGATGGGTTTGGTAAAATGCTCAATGAGTTTGAGCATAATCAGCAACAATTACAGCAAATAGCCAGCGCTGTACATTTACTTGAGCAAACACAAAATCAAACTCACCAATCTGTTGAGCAAATTGTTGAGCTTGGTGAACATGCTAAACAGCTAATAGACACTGCATCGGCAGATAGTGAGCAATCCCAACAACTAAGCTTACAAACTCAACAACAATTAAAACGGTTTGTGCTTTAACAATCGGTGGCTTATGAAAACGTGTTTTTCTTTAGAGGTTGAACTACTTTTAATCTACAAAGATAAACACGCCCGAGTAAATATGCTAAATTACGCCGCTATTTATTTAAGTGTGTGATGTGTGTGAGCAACCCGACCCCAGACTATAAAAAAATTGCCCTACAAATAAAAGCTTGGGGGTTAGAACTTGGCTTCAGTGAAGTGGGTATTACTGATATTGATTTAAGCCAGCACGAAGCACAACTTCAGCGCTGGCTTGATGCAGGCTTTCATGGTTCGATGGATTATATGGCAGCGCACGGTATGAAGCGCGCTCGACCAGCCGAACTTGTACCTGGCACTCAACGCGTTATTTCGGTAAAAATGAATTACCTTCCGCCCGATGCTGGCTTTGCAAAAACATTAAAAAATAAAGAAAAAGCCTATATAAGCCGTTATGCACTGGGTCGCGATTACCATAAATTAATGCGCAATCGATTAAAAAAATTAGGCCAAAAAATAGAACAAGAAATTGGCGAATATGGCTTTAGGCCTTTTGTAGATTCAGCCCCTGTACTTGAACGCCAGTTAGCTGAAAAAGCAGGTTTAGGCTGGCGTGGTAAAAACTCCTTACTAATTAATCAAAAAGCAGGGTCGTGGTTTTTTTTAGGCGAACTATTTATTGATTTGCCATTACCTATAGACGCCGAAAACACCTTTGAGGGCTGCGGTAAATGTGTTGCCTGTATAACGCTTTGCCCTACGGGTGCGATTGTAGAGCCCTATGTAGTAGATGCTCGCAAATGTATATCCTATTTAACAATAGAACTTCAGGGGCCTATTCCAGAGCAATATAGAGCACTATTAGGTAATCGTGTTTATGGCTGCGATGATTGCCAGTTAGTTTGCCCTTGGAATCGATATGGCCAAATTACTGATGAAAATGACTTTCACCCTCGCACACAATTAAAAGATAAAGACTTACTTGAGTTATTTGCTTGGGATGAGCCTACATTTTTAAAAAATACTGAAGGTAGCCCTATCCGTCGTATTGGCCACGAACGTTGGTTACGTAATATAGCAGTGGGCTTAGGTAATGCTGAGTTTAGCCCTGCTATTATTCACGCTCTTGAAGATAAAGGTCAACATTGCAGTGCGCTGGTTTTAGAGCATATTGAATGGGCACTAGCCCAACAAAATGATAAACAACGAGTTGCGCTACGTAAAACGGCCAGATTGATAAGAATTGTAGAAAAAGGCTTACCCAGAGATGCATAACATAACTTGAGTAAACCTTTATATTGCGAAGTAGTTAACTTTTCAAAAGTAATGACAGATCTTGCTCAATTTCGGCAAAAGCGGCTTTAACTTGTTGAACTGATTCTTCCCTCGCAATTGATTTTTGAATTGTTTCATCCACTTTTTTATAGATGAATATTTCTTGATCTTCATCTAACCCCATAGTTGGGATCCTTACTTCTAGATCTTCTTGTAGCTGTTTAAACACTTTTTCATTATTTTTACGATTATCATTTAGTAAACTAATTAAGCCATGAAACTTACTATGCACAGCACTTGCCACCGAATTTAGTTTCTCTTGCTGAGACTCAAGCATTTGTTTAGTTAATATCGCACGCAATTGCTGCTCAGTAACACTAACAATAAAGCAAGCATGATCGCGAATACGCCCGTGTTTATCGGGATCATGGTCTGGCATATTTAAAATCAATAAACTAATAAATTCATAATTTACTAAAATTCGATGTGAGAATTCATGTAACCGCCCTTTATTTTTAAGCATCTCAAATAACTCAATAACAATAGGTGAACAGACTCCATGTAATGCAAAATGATCAATATTATTGTCATACCTAAACTCAACGTTACTCTGCAAGTCAAATGACTGCAGACAGCTTACAAGGGCCTTACCAAGCGTTTGTGGATCATTTATAAAACCTATATTTTCAACATAATTAACTATTTGACCCATTTCACTACTATTTGCCATTGCATTGAACGCTGTTGAGGTAGCGGCCTCAACCTGCTTCTCAAGACTTTCTTTTTCTCTTAATACTTGGCTTAAGTTATTTAATTTTGACTTAAGTTCATTATGCCCAAATGGCTTGACAATATAATCCTCAGCGCCAACAGAGTAGCCTTCCATCCGCTCCTCAACCGTCCCCCTTGCTGATACAAACATGACAATTATATGCGCCGTATTTGGGTTAGATTTTAGGTTTTTACACACTTCGTAGCCATTCATTTGTGGCATGCTCACATCGAGCAAAATAACTTGTGGCATATATTCTTCAACCATGTCCAAGCATTCAGGGCCGCTCGTAGCAACTTTTAATTCAAAATCAAGAGACTCTAAGATTTCTTCAATTATCTCGAGGTTAAAAGGTTCGTCGTCAACTGCAAGAATTTTAGTTAAAGCCATAATATTTTACCTATTCAAATTCTAGAAAGTTATTGTGTTTGCCAATCAATTTTTAACTACTTTGCTACGCTAGCTCTTCATTTTCGGAGTGTTCGTCTTGCTTAATCTCCAGTGGGAATTGTATACAAATCGTCGCTCCACCATTTTCATTATTAATAGCTCTGATATCGCCTTGGTGCAAGGAGACAAACTCCCTACATAAAGCAAGCCCTAAACCAGTCCCACCTGCACCACTATTTGTTTTACTGCTTTGCACAAATTTAGTAAAAATATGCTCTAGTTCATCCTCAGGTATACCAACGCCATCATCAACAACTTCTATTATGGCAAACCCATTGTCTGATTCTAAGTTGACAGTTATTTTACTTTTTCGATCGCTAAACTTTAGTGCGTTACCTAATACATTTCGTAATAGTTGATTTATTTGCTCTTCATCACACTGCGCAACAACAGCAGGAGGTTGAGTTACAAATACAATTTCAATTTCCTTTTCCATTGCAGTACCTGCAACATCATCAATGCTCATTTTGATAATATTAGCTAAATTATTTGATCGGGGATTAAAAGGAAACTTTCCGACGTCAAGTTTAGATAAATCGAGCAAATTATTGAGTAAAGAAAGCAATCGCTCCCCACTACTTTCAATACGAGATAAATACTTTAAAAGCTTTTCTTTGGCTAAGTCACCCGCTTCAAGTTTATCTAAACCAAAACGCGCAAAGCTTAATATTGAATGCATTGGGGTGCGCAGTTCGTGTGACATATTTGCTAAAAATTCCGATTTACTTAAATTTGCCGCCTCTGCAACATTTTTAGCATGCTCTAACTGTGAAGTGCGTGCTCTTACTTGTTCTTCTAAAATATCTTTTGCTTCAAGTAGCAACTCTTCTTTTTGCTTTAAATGCGTTACGTTTTTAAATATGACCGCAAGTGCAATTTCGCCATGATGATCTATTTCATTAAATGATCCCACAAGCGGTATGTACCCACCCGCTGTTTTTGATAAGTATAGATCACAACTAAATTGTCGATTACTGTTTAAAGTAGATATTTTATCTTTAATAATTGCACTTGAATCTGAATCTAAAAAATTAAAAACCGACTTATTCTCAAGCTTATTAAACGTCAAATTAAATAACTTTAAACACGAATTATTAGCTTCAATTACGTTACCATCACGCTCAAATAGCATAATCGCATCGGGTGTGTTTTTATAAATAACTTGCAGTAAACTGTCTTTTTCAATGAGCGCATCTACTGTATCTTGGAGTCTTTCTACAAGCTCAGTATTGTGCCTTTGCAATAACTCGGTTTGCCATAATTTATGTACTGACTGCAAAAGAATATTATCATTAAGTGGTTTAATTAACACATCTTCAACCCCTTGACGAATTGCTTCTATCATCGAAACTTGATCTGAGCGAGAGGTAAAAAGTAAGCACCGGCAGCGGGGATATTCAACTTTTAATTTAGAAAAAATTTCAAGCCCCGTTGTATCGCCCAAACTAAAATCACTAATAAGTATATCTAAATCCCTATTTGTAACGACCTCTAAAGCTTCTTCAAAGTTAGTGGCTGTGTATGTTTTTATGTGCGCGCCCACTAAGCTGTTTTTCATATTTTCGAGACGTTCAGGTATATGGTCCACTAATAGAATTGTTGGTAACTGAAGTATATGATTCGAGCCTATTTCTAACAGACTTTCTAATAAAGACGTAATTTCTTTGTTTGAAAAAAACGGGTAAACCACTGTTGCATTAGGCACAACATGATTGAGCTCACTAAATGTAGTAAGCTGCTGGCCACTTTCAGCTTTTGGAGCAAGAAGCATAAAACGCTCTTGCGGTACTTTTTCAACTAAATATGCTATTGCAGTGACGGGAACGCCGTGCGCTATGACAATTAAGTCATAGCAACTCATATTGGTATACATTTTTAGCATAGAAAAATGAATTAATTCGACTTCACAGCCAATTAATTCTAAAAGTACCTTTACGCGCATAGCGATTACGCTGCTGCTATCTACAATTAATATTTTCCGAATCATCAAGCTACACTTACAGTTAATTAACTTAATATATAAATAGCGTAGTCTAATATTATTGGTTAGCACATTTTCCCATATATATTTACAAGAAAAAAATAACTATATAGTGGCGGGAGTTATTGCAAATGTTTTCCAAAAATCGTTAAGCTGTATAGCTTCCCATCCATAATGGCAACATTAGGAAGCTCTCCCCACACTGCAAAATTAAAGTGCTTAAATAGTTTAACACTTGGTAAGTTATGGCTAAAAATAAAGCCCAGTAATACTTTAATATTTAATTGTTTAGCTTGGGTTTGTGCAAAATTCATTAATTTTTTACCCAACCCTTTACCTTGTGCTTTTGCGGTAATGTAAATACTCATTTCAACAGTACCATCGTAGGCTGGACGACCATAAAATGATTTGTAACTTAACCATGCCAATACTTGGTTGTTTTCACAGTAAACGTAAATTGGCCGTTCTGCGGTATGACTATTAAACCAATCACGCTTTTCTGCAACAGTTACATTTTCTGTATCGGCGGTTACCATCCGCCCAGCAATGGTTTCGTTATAAATGGCGACAATGTCGCTAAGATCATTAATATTTGCTAAACGAGTGGTCATAAGTCATTACATGGTTGATCAATTTTCTCTATATTAGCGTATCATCATCAACTCTAACAATCGGAAATATAGGCGTTCGTTATGCTAAAAAAAGTTATTATAGGGCTCAGTATTTTATTTATAACTGTTACCGCGCAAGCTCAAAATAATTTCGATAGCAATGAGCAATCTGAACAAACCTGCACGGATTTTACTAATGTCGATATTCGTAAACTGCGCTCTGAAGAATCTATCAATTTATGTCAATTCAAAAATAAACCGCTGTTAATAGTAAACACAGCCAGTAATTGTGGCTTCACACCTCAGTTTAAAGATCTGGAAACACTATACCAACAATATAAAGAACAAGGGTTAGTCGTATTGGGGTTTCCTTCTGATGACTTTTTTCAAGAAGAAAACGATGAAAAAGACACAGCTAAAGTTTGCTTTATAAACTATGGGGTTACTTTTCCTATGTTTGCTACCAGTGAAGTACGTGGCAGCAACGCAAATCCAATCTTTAATCACTTAAACGCACAAACCAGCTCTCCTAACTGGAACTTTTATAAGTACCTTGTGTCTGCGGATCGTAAAACAATATTGCGTTTTAATAGTAAAATGTTACCAAATTCAGAGCAGATGATCTCAGCAATTGAAACTGTGCTTTCTGAGAAATAAGTTTATACTGGTACAATTAGTTGAAACTAACTAGAATGACATTTCATTAGGTTAAAAAAACACCAAATATAAGCGGAGAATTTATGACAGTGGCAAGCGCACGACACATCCTAGTAGACAGTGAAGCACAATGTTTAGACTTAAAAGAAAAAATTGAGCAAGGTGAAGCTTTTGCTGAGTTAGCAAAAGCACATTCTAATTGTCCTTCTGGCCAAGACGGCGGTGCCCTTGGTGAATTTGGTCCAGGTATGATGGTACCAGAATTTGATAAAGTGGTATTTTCTGCACCAATTAATGAAGTACAAGGCCCAGTGCAAACACAATTTGGTTATCATTTGCTTGAAGTAACCAGTCGTTCAGAATAATTTGATACATACCATTTATTAAAAGCCGCTCGTGCGGCTTTTTTATTAAATACCCATGCAGTCGAATTAGAACTTAGGCACAATAAAATAACGTCAACCTAGGGGCTGTTGATATTTCAAGTATACTTTTTAAACAAACGCCCCCTAATCGAGCAAATAAAAATCCTCCCAAAAACAACCTATTTAAATCGACGCTATGTTCACGCTTATTAACTCTAGCTCCATAGTGCGCTTTTTGCTTCAATAAGCCAGCCAAAGCTAATTGCATCAAATTAGCGATAAGTTTTCTAACTTACAAACGAACCGACTGAGCAAATATTAAACTGTTTAAATACTGATTTATGTGATCAAGTATTTAAAAGCTGTGAATACCTCAACATCAGTTTATACTACCTACTTGATTTGCTTTCGCGAACGGACTGACTTTAGTCAGCATCCAAAGCGTATTGCTTTTTATAAGCAATACAGCAAGCACTAAGCGGCAATAGATACTAATTCTCGTCACTAATTTAAAAAGGTAAACACATGAGCGATATCGAAATTGAATCACAACTGGTTAACTTCGTAGAAAAAGTACGTGTTAGCGAAGTAATTTGGGCACTCGGTGCAGAAGATAATGGCTTTGTAGTATGTGATTCTAATCAATTTGACGAAACTGACGTGTTACTACTTTGGGAAAGTGAAGCAGCAGCTAAAGCGCAATGTAAAGAAGAATGGAAAGACTACAGTCCTGTAGAGATCAACCTTGATGAATTTTTAGATGCATGGGTTGAAGACTTAAATGAAGATAATGCACTGGTTGGTATTAACTGGAATGATGACCAAGTATGCGCAGAAATTGAACCAACAGGCTTAGCTCGCGCACTGAGTGAGTAATACGCCACCTGCTTTATTTTTAAAGCGAGTAAACCCAACTAGCATCAACTGTTAGTTGGGTATAAGATAAAACACATCATTATTTTCAAGGTATTACGTTGAAAACCCATCTTGGTCGCCGGCCTTTTTCTGCCATGGAACTACACACGCTTTATAATGGATATATATACGGTGATTTTAAGGTTGCTCGCGAACAAGCGAAACATTGGCATTTTTGGCTGCCTTTAATTGCCTACTATAGTGGCGCTTACAGCGATGAGGTTGGTTGCTTAACACTTGACGATCTATCTGTTGAAAAAAACATTCTATGCTTTAACTTTCATACACATGGAAAAATAAAACCTCGTTTGGTCCCTGTACATCAAGCTCTTATAAATGCTGGCTTTAATGAATACATAGCGTTTATTAAATCGCAAAATCAACACCGGTTAATGTTCGATTTACCGGCTAAAACGGGTAGGTACAGTGAAAAAGTACGCATTTGGTTTTCAGGTGAAGGTGAGCGAGCTGGCTACTTACAAAAATGTGATATCCCAAACGTAGATCAACTCGGTATGAAAACAGCAATAAGCAGCCTGCGCCTTAACTTTGAACAGCAAGTTCGTATATATGCCCTACAAGCCAGCTCTAAAGATGCCTTCAATTATTTAATGGGCTTTAGCGAGTATCAACACGATACGTTTAACGACACCACTTTGCTAAATACCGTTATTCAACAACTACGTATCATTAATACAAATTTAAGCTGGCAGCGCTTTATAACGCGCGAAAGTCACTGACAAACGTTGTTACTATTTACCCTTAATGTCACCGTTATAATCAATTACTCTATTTAAAAAAACTGTTAGGATATCTAACCCCTAATTATATGAGCATAAAAAAGCCTGTTTAGGGTAGTTTCTAACAACAACAATCTAGGGAACACTATGTTTTTTAAAAGCCTTTTAACAGTGAGCGTTGCACTGGCAATGAATGCTGCACACGCTAACGAATTCGTTATCGAAAAACTCGCAAAACCAAGCTCACAACAGGTGTCGTTAACGCTCGACCCAAGCCAAGATACATTTACAGGGATGACTGAGATTTCCCTAGAAGTACTAAAACCAACAAAATACATTGAGTTAAATGGCGTAGCTTACGCTGTTAAAATGGCGCAATTACTTGGCGAAGAAAATTGTGATTTAAACAACGAAATGCTTAAAACAGGCAAAGTGAAATTTAGTTGTGACGAGCAAATTCAACCAGGTAAATACACACTAAAAGTAGATTTTTCAGCGCCGTATAACCGTCAGAGTGTAGGCCTGTACAAAACGTTAGATCAAGGAACGCCTTACTTATTTACTCAATTTGAGATGAGCGACGCGCGTCGTGCGTTTCCTGTATTTGACGAACCAAGCTACAAAATCCCATTTCAGTTAACAATTACTGCGCCTACATCACAAAAAGTATATGCCAACACACCAGAGCTTAAAGCAATCGTTAATGGCGATATGACCACACACTACTTTGATAAAACGCCGCCAATTCCTTCATACTTAGTCGCTATGGCTGTTGGCCCGTTTGAAGAATTAGAAATTAAAGGTATGCCAATTCCTGGTCGTGTAATTACTCCGCAAGGTAAAATTCATTTAGCCCAATACGCAAAAGAAAACATGCCAAAAGTACTGAACGCACTTGAAGAATACTTTGGCATTCCTTATGTATATAAAAAATTAGACTCTGTTGCAGTGCCAGAATTTCCATTTGGTGCAATGGAAAATTCAGGCTTAGTAACCTACCGAGAAGATATTTTATTAGTTGATTTAGCCGCTGCAACACGTAGCAAAAAACAGCGCAATGTATCAATTATTGCTCACGAACTTGCTCACCAATGGTACGGTAACTTAGTCACCATGAAATGGTGGAACGATTTATGGCTAAATGAAGCATTTGCTAGCTGGATGGCTGCGAAAATTACTAAGCAGCTTAACCCTGAGTTTGAATCGCACTTAGACCTGCCACAAAACAACGTAATGGCACTTGATGCGCGTTTAAGTACTAAGCCCATTCGTAAGCCAATAAAAACTGAAGCCGACATTATGGACGGTTTAGGTCTTGCTTACAGCAAAGGTAGCTCAGTACTTGCGATGGTTGAAAACTGGATTGGCGAAGACGCGTTTCAAAAAGGGATTCAAAGCTACTTAAAAGAATTCTCTTACAAAAACGCAGAAGCAGCTGATTTATGGGAAGCTCTAGGTAAAGCATCAAATAAAGATGTCGCAGGTGTTTTAAAATCGTTTATTGAACAGTCTTCCTTCCCACTAGTTAAAGTAACTCAGCAAGGCAGCAAAGTAACGATTTCACAAAGTCGCTTTGTAAACGCAGGTGTTGATGCGCCAGAACAATTATGGAATGTACCTGTTGCTATTAAATATGGCGCGGGCGATAAAGTAAAAACAGCAAACGTATTACTTAATAAACAAAGCCAAACGCTAGATTTAGACTTTGAGCCAGAATGGATTTATCCTGATCAAGGTGCACTAGGCTATTACCGCTGGGTAATGGATGACACGCAATTTAACGCACTTATCGATAATGCAGCAAGCGTATTGACTGACCGCGAGCGTTTGGCGTTATTATCAGCCACTGACGCGCTACTTGATGCTGGTGTTATATCTGCGGCTAAGTTAATGCAAACACTTGAAGTATTCGCAAGCGATAACCACCCTCGCGTAGCAAATACCGCATTAGGTTACTTAGTATCGCAACAACGTACGTTTAAAGACGATAGCAATAAAGACCTATGGCCTGCATTTATTCGTGATGCAGTTACTCCTGCAGCTAAAAAATATGGTTTAGAGGCAAAAGCTGGAGAAGATGGTGCTATTGCACAACTTCGTGCGGCGGTTGTATCACGCTTAGGTTTTGATGGTGAAGATCAAGTTATAATTAATAAAGCCAAAGAGCAAACGCAAGTGTATTTAAACAACCCACAAAAAGTAGATCCTTACTTAGCGGGCACTTATTTAAGACTGGCAGCTTTTCATGGTGATAAAGCATTACTTGATCAGTTTATGACGACATTTAAAACCACAAAAGATCCACAAGTACGCACTAATATGCTTGCTGCAATGGGCTTTTTTGGCAACCCTGAGCTACAAAAAGCCGTTTTAGCTTACAGCTTAACGGATGAAGTAACCGCCTCTGATATGCGTACTATTTTGTCTGGTCAAAGTTACACAGACGAACGCCAAGCATTGTTTATTGACTGGATATACGCCAATTACGATAAATTAACAACAAGCTTGCCACCGTTCTTTGTACCTAACTTACCGTACTTTACAACCGCAAGTTGTAATGCAAAAAGCTTAGCTAAAACACAAGACTTTTTTAACAAAAAAGTAGCCGATGTAGCAGGTTATGCACGTACGTTAAGTAAACTTGAAGAAAGCACAAATGACTGTATCGCACTTAAAACTCGCGAACTAGAGTCGGTTAATAGCTTCTTAAAAAGTAAGTAATTCTTAGTGATTAAGCTATAAAAATACAAAAGCCGCTGAATATAAATTCAGCGGCTTTTTATGTTTTATTAATTACCAATAATCATAGTTAGCTTAGCTATAAAGTCTTTTGCTGCTTGCTCAGAGTTTATTTTAAATGCCACACCATAGTGAATAGGTTGAGCACTTTTAAAAATACGTGTCGGGAAGCGTGTCATCTCGCTGCTATGAAAATACCCTTGCGCACGTGTTACGCCATCAATATCACTAAAATCATCGCTAAATACTTCAAATGCAGGGCGAATTACTATTTTACCTTTGCCACTTTCACTATGAGTATAAAAAGCTTCTTTAGAGTTTACTAACATGTATTCTGCAATATTTTTAATCTTAAAATTACTTCTGCATTGTAATTTAATAAGCTGCTCTGTCAGCTCGTCTGCACTATAAGCCACGTGTAATCCCTATTAGTTAATTTACGCATTAGATTAACGCATACACAATAAAATCTGAATTTATTTGTCTGCTTTACTTCGTTATATCACATACAAAAGCGAGCTTTTCATTGTTATAACTCATTCTTGTTATATTCGTTTTACAGTAAGTGCTTAAATCAAGCCATTGCGATATTTCATTACTGCCATTAAGCTTGCGCTGATAAACACGGTTTTTAATAGCGTAAGCAATCGTTGCATCGTCTTTTAAAATAAAATCTTGAACTTGAGATGGTAACCTTAGTAAGTCTTCAACCTGTTTATTTTGAGGGTTAAAGCTAGCTAAAATGTGTTGTTCGTTTTTAGTGTAACTAAATAAAAATGTAGCAGTCGAGTTATTATAAATAAGCGTGCGGCCAATGTTGCTTGCAACAACCTGACCTTTAGCAGCCTCTACTGAAGTATATTGAAGTGTGTGGGGCTCACCTAAAATAAACATCACTAAATCATTCTTAATACCCCAAGCATGATAACCAACGGGCTCTATCCAATCAAAAATTCGTGTTGCGGGCCCCTCACTTAAAGGTGAATATTGCCAGAGTTTTTGCTTACCATCGGCTTCAACTACAATAGCTGATAAATTACTTTTATCTGGCATCAATGTTGGCGAATATTCGCTGACAGCTGACTTGGTGAGATTGCTAACCTGCTGAGTTGTTAAGTCGTAGTAGGCAATATCAGTTTGGCTTTTATCACCAACTAATACCTCGTAAGTAAAATATAAACCTGTACTGGTTAAGTAAGGCTGATTGTTATAACTTGTTTTATCGCTCACTATCGTCACTTGCAAGCCATAAGGTGTATTTAAATCAGCAAGTAATATTTGGCTTTTTGGCATACTAGCGTTTGCTATACCTAGGCTCAGGACACTTACGCAAAAGAAGCCTAGTAATGGTTTAATAAGTTTCATGCTTTCTCTCGTTTTAATTTTAAGCACCTCATGATAACGTTATTCGCTGATGCCGTCACTTGGCCTGAGTCAGTCAACGCTTAAAATATCCAAACAACTTAAAATAGTGTTAAGTTTAGTCTGGTTATAAAATCGGGTCCTAAAAAAGAGAATTAACATGTCAGCTAAAAACCCTATTATTGCAATAACTGGTTCATCGGGTGCGGGTACAACCACCACAACCAATGCAATTAAACATATTTTTCGTAGCCTTAATATTCAAGCTGCTTTTATCGAAGGAGATAGCTTTCATCGTTACACTCGCCCTGAAATGGATAAAAAAGTACGTGAAGCACAACAAGAAGGCAAACACATTAGTTACTTTGGCCGAGAAGCCAATGACTTCAGCGCGCTAGAAGCATTATTTAGCAATTATGGCGAAACTGGACAAGGCAAATTACGTCGCTATTTACACACATTTGATGAGGCTGTTCCCTACAATCAATTACCTGGTACGTTCACTCCTTGGCAAGATCTTGATCAAAACACTGATATTTTATTTTACGAAGGTTTACATGGTGGCGTTGTCGATCAGGATGTAGATGTAGCGAAACATGTCGACTTATTAATAGGCATGGTACCTATTATTAACCTTGAATGGATTCAAAAGCTAATCCGTGATACTTCTGAACGTGGCCATTCTCGCGAAGCTGTTATGGGGTCTATTGTACGTAGCATGGATGACTATATTAATCACATTACTCCGCAATTCTCGCGTACGCATATAAACTTTCAGCGTGTACCAACAGTTGATACCTCAAACCCATTTAGCGCAAAAGATATTCCATCACTTGATGAAAGCTTTGTCGTTATTCGCTTTAGAGGAATTGATGATGTTGATTTTCCGTATTATTTACGCATGATCGAAGGCAGCTTTATGTCCCGTATCAATACACTTGTGGTGCCTGGTGGTAAAATGGGTTTAGCAATGGAGTTGGTACTTACCCCTCTCATTAAAGATATTATTTTAAAAAAGCGCGCATTAGAAAACTTAGCCCCACTTGATTTGCCTATTTGATTAGCCTATTTAATTAGCCTTGCTACTCTTTTTTGTTAACGCTAACTCACGTACACTGCTGATTTTGTTTAAAATGAGATCTGTATGTCACAACAATTAAAAATTATTGTTGGTTCTAAAAATCCTGTAAAAATAAATGCCGCTAAGCATATTTTTTCTATGTATTTTCCCGCCCATACTATTAACTGTGAAGGTGTTAATGCTCCCTCAGGCGTTCCAGAACAGCCGATTGGCGAAGACGAAACACGTATTGGCGCACAAAATCGTGTTAATTATTGCAAAGAGCATCACCAAGCTCACTACTACGTGGCAATGGAAGGCGGTGCAGAGCAATTTAGCTATGGTGCAGCAACCTTTGCTTACGTAGTTATTGATAATGCCTTAAATCAAGTTGTAGGGCGCAGCAGCAACCTCCCCTTGCCTCAAGTGCTTTATAACGCATTACTTAAAGGCGAAGAACTTGGCGACGTAATGGACAAGGCATTTAATACTATCAACGTTAAACAAAAAGGGGGCGCTATTGGGTTACTTACAAACAACCACGCCACGCGTGAAAGCACCTATACACAAGCACTCACTTTAGCTATGGCGCCCTTTCTACATGTAGATCTCTACAGCCAAACAAATTAATTTAGGAAGTTGAATGAAATACAACTATGTATTGTTTGATGCAGACGAAACCTTATTTAGGTTTGATATTTTAGCGGGCATGACTCGCATGTTTAAAGCTTACAACGTAGATTTTAGCCAAGACGATTATATTCATTATCAAAAAACCAATAAGCAGCTGTGGATTGATTATCAAAATGGCACTATTAGCGCAGATTACTTACAAATAACACGCTTTAATGAGTGGGCTTCAAAGCTTAATGTGCCCGCAAAAGAGCTAAACGATGCTTTTTTAGATGCGATGGCGCAAATTTGCGAGCCATTACCCGGTGCTATTGAGCTTTTAAATAAACTTAAGCCAAATGCTCGATTAGGTATTATTACTAATGGATTTGCCCGCCTACAAACAGTACGCCTTGAGCATACTGGCTTAAAAGATATGTTTGAATGGTTAGTAATATCTGAACTTGTGGGTATAGCAAAACCAAATAAAGCGATTTTCGAGCACACATTTGAGCTAATGGGTAACCCAGATAAAAGCGAGATACTTATGGTAGGTGATACCGCGGCAAGTGACATACTTGGCGGCAACAATGCTGGTATTGATACTTGCTGGTTACAGCATCCTGGTGAGCAATTAGCCGACGGAATAAAGCCAACCTATACAGTAACTCATTTAAATCAGTTACAAGCTATTTTGGAGTTATAATTGAGTGAATTTTACGCAAAAAAATGACGCTAATTAGCGTCATTTTTTATAGCTGTTTATAAGCTCAACTTTAATACTGATTAGGTATGAGCTAACTCAAGACCGGGTGCAGGCATCGTTACAGGCGTTTCAAATGTAGCCCACTCCCATGCTGACTCTGTTGCCATTATTTTACGAAGTAATTTATTATTTAAATCATGACCTGATTTAAATGCGGTTACTTTACCTAAAAGGTTATGACCTGTCATAAACATGTCACCAACACAGTCTAATATCTTGTGCTTAACAAACTCATCGCTATAACGTAAACCGTTAGGATTTAAAACTTTGAATTCATCAAGTACCACAGCACTATCCATACTACCACCTAGCGCTAGGTTGTTTGCATGCATGTATTCAATGTCTTTCATAAATCCAAAAGTACGCGCGCGACTGATTTCTTCAATAAAGCTTTGTGTTGTTATATCTAAACCAATACGTTGGCGACTTTCGTTGATAGCTGGATGGTTAAATGCAATTTCAAAGTCGATATGAAAACCATCATACGGCTCAACTTCAGCCCACTTACCATCTTCTTCAATACGTACTTTTTCTTTGATTCGAATAAAGCGTTTAGCCGTATTTTGCTCTTCAATACCACCTTTTTGTAACAAGTATATGAATGGTAATGCACTACCATCCATAATCGGCACTTCTGAGCTGTCTAATTCAACAATTAGATTATCAATCCCCATTGCAGCAACTGCTGCAATAAGATGCTCAGTAGTCGATAAGCGAACGCCATCTTTATTAATTAAACAGGTACATAATTGCGTATCACCAACGGCTTCAGGTGTTGTTTCAAAATCAACAACCGGATCAAGGTCTACACGGCGAAATACAATCCCAGTATTTGCGCTCGCAGGTCGGAGAGTTATTGTGACCTTCTCACCTTTATGAAGTCCAATTCCTATGGCTTTGACTACTTGTGCAATCGTACGCTGTTTAATCATAGGTTCGCTCACTTAAAATTAATTACATTCAGACGGCGGATTTTAACATAAATACACCTAAAATCCAATTTTCGTTCAAATTACGAACGAAAGTACTATTTTATTAATCAGCTTGTTTACGTAAAAAAGCGGGGATATCAAAATAATCACTGCCTTCTGATTTATCCGCTTTTTTACTGCTTTGCGTTGAAGAACTCATATTGCTATTTGAGCTAGAAGAAGGCGCTTGTTCTTTGCTCTCAACTTTTGCATTAGCAGTACTACTTTCTTCAGTGCTTGTGCCTTGACTCGCAAAGCTTGGTACGTACATGCTGCTCGATTGGTTTGAAGAACTTGCAACATCAGAACCTGATGCTTTTTTAAAGCCGTTATCTACAATACCAAACTGCGGGCGACGATCGCCTCCTAAGCCAGTTGCAACAACTGTTACTCGTAATTCATCTGTCATTTCTGGGTCAATAACTGCACCAACAACAACCGTTGCGTTTTCTGACGCAAGCGCTTTAACGTGATTACCCACAATTTCAAATTCTTCAATCGCAATGTCCATACCGGCGGTAATATTAACCAAGATACCTTTAGCGCCGGTTAAATCAACGTCTTCTAGTAATGGGCTTGAAATAGCCGCTTCTGCTGCTTCTTGGGCACGATCAGGGCCTGATGCAGATGCAGTTCCCATCATAGCAGTACCCATTGCAGACATTACCGTTCTTACATCGGCGAAATCCACGTTAATTAAACCAGAACGTGTAATTAGCTCTGCAATACCTTGAACCGCGCCAAATAATACGTCATTTGCTTTAGCGAAGGCATCTAGAAGTGTAGTCCCTTTCCCTAAAACTTTAAGTAATTTATTGTTCGGAATTGTAATAAGCGAATCTACAATTTCTGACAATTCATTAATACCTTGCTCAGCGGCTGCTGCACGTTTTTTGCCTTCAAAGTCAAAAGGACGTGTTACGACTGCAACAGTTAAAATACCTAGCTCTTTTGCTATTTTAGCAACTACCGGTGCTGCACCAGTACCTGTACCACCGCCCATACCCGCTGCAATAAAGACCATATCTGCGCCTTCAAGGCTAGCACGAATGGTATCAGCATCTTCTTCAGCCGATTGACGGCCTACATCAGGATTTGCGCCCGCACCCAGCCCAGAGGTTATTTGCGTGCCCAATTGCACTGTAATATCTGCAGATGAATTACGTAATGCTTGTGCATCCGTATTAGCGGCTATAAAGCGCACGCCTTCAATCTGTTGTTTTACCATGTGCTCAACAGCGTTACCGCCGCCACCGCCCACGCCTATTACCTTTATGACAGCTTCTTCGCTGTGTTGTTCCATTATATCAAACATGTTTACTCTCCGACTTGAGCATTAAAACTCGCCTTGAAACCATTTTGCAATGCGGTTCCACCAATTATTGTTATCCTCTGCTTTCGACTTTTGTGCATTCATCGATTGCATGGTACGGCCGTATTGTAACAAACCAACAGCGGTTGCGTACGAAGGATCATCTACGTAGTCTGTCAAACCAACTATCCCGATTGGTTTGCCTATTCTTACTGGCATTTGGAAAATGTCTTCTGCCACTTCCATTGCGCCAGTCATTTTAGCAGTTCCGCCTGTTATAACTAGGCCTGCCGCAATTTGGTCTTCTAAACCCGAACGACGAATTTCTTCCATCGCCAATTCAAATAATTCTCTAAAACGAGGTTCAACAACCTCTGATAACGTATGACGCGACATCAATCTTGCTGGTCGTCCGCCCACGCTTGGTACTTCAATTGTGTCTTCGCTACTTGCCATTTGGCTACTTGCACATGCATATTGTACTTTGAGTGACTCTGCATGTGATATAGGTGTACGAAATATTTTTGCAATATCACCCGTCACTTGATTACCGGCGACAGGAATAACCGCTGAATGACGCAGCGCGCCATTAATATAAATAGTGATATCCATTGTACCACCACCAATATCAAGTACAGCAACACCGAGCTCTTTTTCATCGGGTGTCAGCACTGAATAACACGATGCTAATGCTGTAAAAATAAGTTGATCGACTTCAAGGCCACAACGGTGTACGCATTTTTCAATGTTTTTAGCCATATCGTTTGAACACGTAATAATATGTGCACGTGCTTCCATTCGAACGCCACTCATGCCCAATGGGTTTTTAATACCCTCTTGCATGTCAATACTGTACTCTTGCGGCAGAGCATGCAGCATTTTACGTTCAGCCGAAATAGGTACCGAACGCGCGATATGAATAACATTTTCAATGTCTTCATCCGTCACTTCGGTATTGTTAATAGCCACTACGCCGCTTTCGTTTTGGCATTGAATATGTTTACCAGAGATACCCAAGTACACTGAGCTAATGCGACAATCGGCCATTAATTCAGCTTCGTCTATAGCTCGGCGAATAGACTCAGACACTAAGTTTAAATCGTTAACACCGCCTTTATCCATACCATGAGATACTTGGCTGCCCACACCAACAATGCTGAGCTTGTTATCTGCGGTGATTTCACCTACCGTAGCAACCACTTTCGAGGTGCCAACGTCTAATCCTATTACTAGGTTTCTTTCTGCTGACTTAGTCATGCCTTACTCTTATTTTGTAATTGTTCTTCTTGCACTGGCTTATAACTCACTGCAAGGCCGGTATCATACCGTAAATCGATTGTGTCTATTTGTGCATCTTCACGTTGTTTCATTCGCGGGTAAACATCTATAAACCGCTGTACACGTTTAGCTTTATCTTTGCGCCCTAAATTTAAACGCACCCCGTTATCTAACCATAACTGCCACGAAAAACGCTCCGATAACGCTAAACTTTTTAATGTTAAAGAGTTAACTCTAAGCATCTCATCAAGTTGTTTAAAGGCCACCCATGCTTCTTGTTCGCTACCCTCTGGTCCAAACAACTGCGGTAAATCGGCACTTATTTTATCACTGCTAGCTTGAAAAGCTTCACCACTTTGATTCAGTAATAAATCACTGTTCCAGTGCGCGACGACTTCATGTTCCACTACATAGACTTGTATTGTATCGGGCCATTGTTTTCGTACCGATACAGTAGCTACCCAAGGTAAATCTTGCACAAGTTGTTGCACATGCTTTACATCGAGTTCAAAAAAGCTACTTAAATCCGCTTTTTTTATTGCTTTTATAATCGCGGTTTCATCGGTGTACTTTGGATGTCCTTGCACAGTTAACTGCTTAATTTGGGCATCTTTATTTTCAACTAGCCAATCTGAAATACCAGTGGTTAGTTGTACTAAACCAATCACTACAACTAGAAAAAAGCTTACTCCAAAAATTAGCGACCAATTTAGTTGCTGTTTGATTTTTAGTGCTTTTTCTAAAAGGGGATGCATATTAAAGCGTTTGCTCCAAAATGCGAACAACTAATTGCTCAAAACTTGCCCCATTTGCTTTTGCTGCCATTGGCACTAGCGATTTTTCGGTCATACCTGGGACTGTGTTTACCTCTAGTAGGTAAAAATGCCCTTGCTCGTCTTGCATTGCATCAACACGACCCCACCCACTTGCACCCACTAAATCAAATGCATCAAGTGACATTGCTTGTAAGTTCGTTGTATTCTCAGCTGATAAATTTGCAGGGCAATGGTACTGCGTTGTACTTGACTGATACTTAGCTTGGTAATCATAAAACCCGTTAGGCGTCGTCATTTCAATTACTGGCTGTACTTCATCACCCAATATCGTCACGGTGAACTCGCGTCCAGTGATCCATTGCTCGACAAGCACTTGGCTATCAAATTTAAATGCATTTGCCAGCGCTTTTTCAAGCTCTTGTACTGTACTTGCTTGTGCCATACCGATGCTTGAGCCCTCGTGCGATGGCTTAACCATTACCTTTTTAAATTTATTCATTATTGAAGATGCATCGAAGCCTTTTTTAGCATCAACAACGGTATAAGGTGCCGTACTTAATCCGGCCGACTTAAATAAATGCTTACAGCGCACTTTATCCATAGCAAGTGCCGAACCGAGTACATTACTCCCCGTGTAAGGCAAGTTCATAAATTCAAGCGCACCTTGCACAGTACCGTCTTCACCACCTCGACCATGTAGCGCAATAAAAACACGTTCTATGTTTAGTTCTTTTAACTCCCATAATGAACGAGTTTGCGGATCAAATGCAATTGCATCAACACCACTGTTTTGCAGTGCATTTAAAACGGCTTGACCAGATTTTAATGACACTTCACGCTCTGCTGAGTTTCCACCTAGCAATACCGCTACTTTACCAAACTGTGCATTTACCTGAGTCATACTTCACCTTGTTTAAGTTTTTCTATCGACATACCCGTTGCAGCTAAGGTTTTTACTAATTGCCCTATATTACCTGCACCTTGGGTTAATACTAAATCGTTATTTTGTAAGCACTCGGCCAGCATACCAGCAAGCTCTCCACTTGAAGCTACATGCAATGGCTCTTTACCACGTTGGCGTAAGCTGCGGCATAAGCTTTTACTATCGGCACCTAAGATGGGTTCCTCACCGGCGCTATACACGTCAAGCAGTAATAGTTGATCGACGTCAGCAAGCACTTTAACAAAATCTTCGTACAAGTCGCGTGTACGGGTAAAGCGATGTGGTTGATAAACCATGACTAAGCGTTTATCTGGCCAGCCTTCACGTGCAGCTGCAATTGTTGCAGCAACTTCTGATGGGTGGTGTCCGTAATCAT
The DNA here is from genome assembly GCF_014905615.1 of Pseudoalteromonas aliena SW19. Classification (NCBI taxonomy): domain Bacteria; kingdom Pseudomonadati; phylum Pseudomonadota; class Gammaproteobacteria; order Alteromonadales; family Pseudoalteromonadaceae; genus Pseudoalteromonas; species Pseudoalteromonas aliena. The sequence continues at coordinate 307,712 of NZ_AQGU01000027.1, read as the reverse complement.
CAACGAGCATCACACTACCGCGTTCATTTTCAAATTCACCATAGTGTTGAAAACGTCGACCAATCCCTTCAAATTTTTGTAGGGCTTCTAAAATTGCGTGATTCGCAATATTTTGATCTTTTGCTACAGCAATTGCTGCGGTGGCATTAAGTGCATTATGCTTACCTGGCATGTTTAACTTTACCGTTAAGCTCTCACCTTGCTTATTAGTCACGGTAAACTCACAAGTATTAGCCGATTGGCTAAAATTGCCCATCCGATAATCTGCATCACTTGATTCGCCATACGTAATAACAGGGCGGCCAAAACGCGGGATGAGCTCAGCAGCTACTTCCGAATCAATACACACAACAGCTAAGCCATAGAACGGTAAGTTATGAATAAAATCCACATACGTGTCTTTCATTTTTTCAAGGCTACCGCCATACGTTTCCATGTGATCTTCTTCAATATTAGTGATCACTGAAACCATAGGCTGTAAATGTAAAAACGATGCATCACTTTCATCAGCTTCTGCTATTAAAAAATCGCTTTTACCTACTTTCGCGTTACTTCCGGCGCTATTGAGTAAACCACCAATAATAAACGTTGGATCTAGCCCTGCTTGCCCGTAAATACTCGCAATTAAGCTCGTTGTGGTCGTTTTCCCATGCGTTCCCGCAATCGCTATACCGTGGCGAAAACGCATTAACTCTGCTAACATTTCTGCACGACGCACAACCGGAACTCTTGCTGCTTTTGCTGCAATTATTTCAGGGTTTGTTTCGTCAATTGCACTTGAAACGACCACTACGTTGGCATCTTTTACGTTGTTTTCGTGATGCCCAATAAAGACTTCCGCGCCCGCTTTAATTAAACGATCTGTCATTGCACTATGCGCAATATCTGAGCCTGTAATACGGTAACCTTCAAAAGCGAGTACTTCAGCAATACCGCCCATACCCGCACCACCAATACCGATAAAGTGTATTGTTTCAATTCGACGCATTGCAGGTCGTGTGTGTTTTTCTTGTACTGATGCTTCTTTCACTTACACTCTCTTATTTGTTGCTTGCTCACAGTGCATTGCAACGCATTCTGTGGCATCTAAAATGGCTTGTTTATGAGCATTTGCTGCCATTTGTTTAATTAATATTGGCTTGGCTAAATAGGGGCTTAAAAGTTCAACTATTGATTGCTTGTTAAACTGCCCTTGTGGCATTAACAATGCCCCATTTGCCATAACTAAGTATTGCGCATTCGCGGTTTGATGGTCGTCTACGGCATGTGGAAACGGAACAAAAACAGCCATTTTCCCTGCGGCTGCAATTTCGCTAACAGTTAATGCGCCCGCTCGGCAAATAACAATATCAGCCCAAGCATACGCTGCATCCATATCATCAATAAACTCAGCTATCTTTATTTTATTATCATCAAAAGTATGTAATTTATAAGCGTCTTCTACACTGCCTAGATGCCCTTTCCCCGTTTGGTGCCATACACTTATTGCGGTGGCATTACTCAACATTTTAAATGCTTCAGGCAATGTTTGATTGAGCACTTGTGCTCCAAGCGAACCACCTACTACTAAAATATTGATAGGGCTTGATATTTCGCGCTTAGGTATGTCAATAACGCTTTGACGTACCGGATTACCAACAAGCTCAGCAGTACCATGCGCAAAAGCACTTGGAAAAGCAGCTAATACACGATCTGCAAATTTAGCGAGCCATTTATTACTCATTCCTGCAACGGCATTTTGTTCATGGATCACCAATGGGATACCTAAACTTTTAGCAGCAATTCCCGTTGGACCCGTCACATACCCACCCATAGCGAGTACGACATCAGGACGCTGCTTTTTTAAAACGTTACGCGCTTGCAGTATTGCGTTAAGCACCATAAATGGGGCTTTTATAAGGCGTTTTAACCCATTACCACGCACGCCTTTTACATTAATAAAGTCAATGTCTATATTATGCTTTGGTACAACATGCGCTTCCATTCTATCTGGTGTGCCTATCCAGCTAACTTGCCAACCTTGCTGCTTTAAATAGTCAGCCACCGCAATGCCAGGAAAAATATGACCGCCCGTTCCACCAGCCACTACTACTAATCGTTTGCTCATCGCTTACCTCCGCGTGAGGTGGCTTGCTTGGTTGCCATCTTAGTTTCAAAATCTACGCGTAATAAAATACCCGTGGCTATCGTCATTATTAATAAACTTGAACCACCATAAGAAATAAACGGCAGTGTTAAGCCTTTTGTTGGTAAAATACCAGCACTCGCGCCTACATTAACCATGGTTTGAAATGCAAACCAAATACCAATAGCAAACGAAAAGTAACCTTCATATTCTTTACCGCACCTTAGTGCTTGCTGGCCAATTAATAAGGCTCTAAATACTAAGGTACCGAGTACCATTAAAATACTTACAACGCCTATTAAACCAAGTTCTTCGCCTATTACAGCAAAAATAAAATCATTGTGTGCTTCTGGTAAATATTGCAGTTTTTGTACGCTATTACCTAGCCCTTGACCAAACCAACCGCCTTGGCTATAAGCCATTAGTGACTGCACTAATTGGTAACCTTTGCCAAACGGATCATCCCAAGGATCTAAAAAACCAACAACTCGAGCCATACGATATGGTTCAACAATAATCAGTAAAACTACGAGACCAATCCCCGTTAAAATCAATACAAAAAATTGCCATAACTTCGCACCGGCTAAAAACAACAAACCAACGGTTGTTACAAACATTACCACTACGGTGCCCAAATCTGGTTGCAGTAAAATAAGCAGCGCATATACAGCAAATACAGCAATGGGCTTTGCAAAGCCTTTTATATTTTCTTGTACTTCTTCGCGCTTTCTTACTAAATAACCTGCTATATAACTAAAGAAGTATAATTTAGCAGCCTCTGCGACCTGAAAGCCTACGGGGCCAATGGGTATCCATCTTTTTGCACCGTTTACTTCACGTCCAATTATCAATACAGCAATTAATAACACCATGCCCAGTATCAACAGATAAGGATTTGAACGTTTCCACCAATCCATTGGTACGCAAACAGTTATCCAAAAAAGTACAAGGGCCATCGCTAAAAACATGCTGTGGCGAATAGTTATATGGTAGGGATCGTTAAATAATCGCTCTGCGGTAGGCATTGACGCACTAGTAACCATTATAAAACCAACACCAATAAGCATTATTACACAATATAATAGCGGCACGTCGTATAACTGCCCTGAAGGCTTGGGCGTTAATGCGTCTTTTATATCAGCAAAAGCAATCATATTTGATCTGCCAGAACGCACTGAACAAAGTCATCACCACGCTGCATATAATTGTTATACATATCTATACTGGCGCACGCCGGTGCTAATAAAACAATATTGCCTGCGCTACTAAGTACTTTGGCCAAAGCAACGGCTTCTTCCATATTGTTTGTTAAATAGCTCTTATTGGTAATCACAGCTAAGTCACTTGCATCTTTACCAAAACAAATTAATGCTTTTACATGCTGTTCTATGTAGGGTTTAAGCGCATTTAAATCAGCGCCTTTGGCATCGCCACCAGCAATAACGATAAGGTTCTCATCGTCACTAGCTAAACTATCTATTGCAGCTATAGTGGCTCCAACATTGGTCGCCTTTGAATCGTTAAAATACTTTACACCGTTAAGCTCAGCTACAAATTGGCAGCGATGAGCCAACCCATTGAATTGACCTAACGCGTTTTTATATTGCTTTTTGCTTACTTCAAAAGGACTTAAAAGCGCCATAACTGCTAGTGCATTTAAATAATTATGCTTACCTACCACAGCTAGCGTACTCACAGGTAAAAAGGCATCGCCTTTAAGCATAAAATGAGTTTCGTTATTGTACTGCGCTAAATAAAAATCACCTTGTTGAGCACCAAAGCTAATTTTGGGGGTTGTACTACGCTCAATAGGATGTGTTTGACTATCGTCGGCATTGACTACAATAAGCTCTGCACAATTATAAATACTGCGTTTTGAATCTATATAAGCTTGATAGCTATCGTAACGATCTAGGTGATCCTCAGATACATTTAATACAGTTGCGCTTATAGGCTTTAAACTTTTGGTAGTATCTAGTTGAAAACTTGATAGCTCCAATACATACACATCAAACTTATCATCAAGTAAATCAAGCACCGCCGTGCCAATATTTCCACCTAATGCAACTTTATAGCCGGCTTCTTTTAGTACTTCATAGGCAAGTGTCACCACGGTTGATTTACCATTAGAGCCCGTTACTGCAACAACCGGTTTTGTGTTAATACGCGCAAATAACTCTACATCACCAATAACTTCAACGTCATTGCTAATTGCCAGAGCAATTGCCGGTATTTTTAAACTAAGGCCGGGGCTTACAATAATCATATTGCTTGAGCAAAGTGCTGCGTTATCTAAATCACCAAAGTGGGTAATCAGTGCTGGTGCATACTCTTTAAGCCAATCAATTCCCGGTGGGTTTACTCTGCTATCAACTACTTTAGGTGTAATACCGTGAGATAATAAAAAACGCACAATGCCCAGACCGGTTATACCGAGTCCGAGCACTGTTATTTGTTTATTTTTTATCTCGTTTAAATACTGCATTTATCGAATCTTTAATGTCGCAAGGCCAGCGAGTACTAGCACTATTGAAATAATCCAAAAGCGCACAATAACACGCGGCTCTGGCCAGCCTTTTAATTCATAATGATGATGAATTGGCGCCATTCTAAAGATCCGTTGCCCACGTAATTTATACGAGCCAACTTGTAATATTACCGACAACGCCTCCATAACAAACACACCACCCATAATAATAAGTAGTAACTCTTGACGAACTAACACTGCAATAATGCCCAGGGCACCACCTAGAGCTAATGAACCTACATCACCCATAAACACTTGCGCTGGGTAAGTGTTAAACCACAAAAAGCCAAGCCCAGCCCCTACTATGGCGGTACATACAACAACAAGTTCACTCGCCAACGGCAAATGCGGGATATGTAAGTAAGCCGAAAAGTTAATATTACCCGTTAAATAAGCAATAATAGCCAACGCTGAAGCCACTAAAATAGTGGGCACAATGGCTAAGCCATCAAGTCCATCGGTAAGGTTTACCGCATTTGAGGTGCCTACCAAAGCAAAATAAGTAATCACAATATAAAATAAACCAAGTTGTGGCAGCACATCTTTAAAAAATGGCACAACAAGTGAAGTTTCTGATGCCTGTGTACTTGTAAAGTACAAGGCAGTCGCCACAACTAATGCAATGACCGATTGCCAAAAGTACTTCCACTTAGCAATTAGACCTTTTGGATCTTTACGAATAACTTTACGGTAATCATCAACAAAGCCAACAATACCTAACGAGCCAATTACAAACAGTGTGGCCCATACATATTTATTTGATAAATCAGCCCAAAGGAGTGTACTGGTAAAAATAGCCGCTAAAATAAGCAGGCCACCCATAGTCGGCGTACCCGACTTAGATAAATGCGATTGCGGACCATCGTCTCGAACTGTTTGACCTATTTGCATGCGTTGCAAACCACGAATTAACTTAGGCCCTAAATAAAGAGACATAGTTAGTGCCGTTAAAATACCTAAAATGGCGCGTAGCGTTAAATACGAAAAAACATGAAAACCACTAAAATACTGTGTTAAATACTCAGCCAGCCAAACTAACATTATGATACTCCATTGATGGCTTGTTGCTGGCCATTAACTAAATCGGTTACTAATAATTCCATGCGAGAACTGCGCGATCCTTTCACGACTATTGTTGTTTTTTTATTCACTTTATTAATACTTGTTTGAATTTGTTGCAGCATTTGCTCACGATTCGAAAAATGACGGTTAGGTAGCTCAAACACATCGCTCGCGCATTTACTCAATACCCCTAACGTAAATAACTCGTCGATGCCTTGTTGTTGAGCGTATTCACCGACTTCTTGGTGATACTTTCGTGCATCTTCGCCAAGTTCACCCATATCCCCTAACGCTAAAATTCGGTGACCTTGCATGTCGCTTAATAAATCAATGGCTGCTTTTACCGACTTAACGTTAGCATTGTAAGTGTCATCCACTACAGTGAGTAAATCAGATACTTCAATTAAATTAACGCGCCCTTTTACATCATTCATTGTGGCAAGTGCATTGGCTATTTCTTCAAGGCTTACATTAAACTCGCTGGTAAGTGCTGCTGCAATAAGCGCATTACCCACATTGTGCTTACCTGGCAGTGCTAAAGTAACGGGTAGTTTTTTACTTTTAGTACAAAGCGTAAAGCTTGCACGCGCATTTTTATCAAGTGAAATGTCTTCTGCCCAAATATCGAGTTTTTCGGTCGTTGATAAGCACTTAACATTTTTATTTTTGAGCTTGTCTAACCAGTACTGACTAAATTCACTATCGCAATTAACAATGGCAACCCCATTATCTTTGAGGCCATCAAAAATCTCACCTTTCGCTTTTGCAACGCCCATTAAGCTACCAAAGCCTTCTAAATGTGCTGCGGCAACATTACACACAACAGCCACATCAGGTTTTGTCATTGCCGTGGTATAGGCTATTTCGCCTAAGTGATTTGCGCCCAGTTCAATAACTGCAAAGCGGTGCTGTGGCTCTAAACGCAATAGCGTCAGTGGCACACCAATATCGTTGTTAAAATTACCTTTAGTGGCTAATACATCACCATGAACCGACAAAATAGCGGCGCACATTTCTTTTACCGTGGTTTTACCCACACTGCCTGTAATCGCAATTGTTTTAGGTGCCACTTGCGCCATAACAGCAGTGCCAATGACGCCCAGTGCAATACGTGTATCACTCACTATAAATTGTGCAATATCTACATCTACTTTATGCTGAACAATAACGCCAATAGCGCCCTTTTGTTTAGCCTCGGCTATAAATTTGTGGCCGTCAAAATTAGGCCCCTTGAGTGCTAGAAACACTTCCCCTTCGCACACTGTGCGAGTATCGGTGTTTATGTTTAACACATTTAGATTATCACCTTGATAATCGGTTGTTAGCACATTAGCTAACCAATTAAAATCCATTGGGATCATTGTTTTATCCCTCTTACTGCTTTTTTTAGTTGTTCTTGTACATAGCGGCGATCGCAAAAATCGATGCGCTCATCGCCTATAATTTGATAATCTTCGTGGCCTTTACCTGCAACCAATATCACCTCATCCGCTTTAGCATTATTTATTGCATAGCTGATGGCTGTTGCTCTATCGGCCTCTAAATGCGCCTTTCTTGGGTCCGTTAAGCCTGCTGCCACATCGGCAATAATTGCATTGGGATCTTCTGAGCGAGGGTTATCACTGGTAATAATAACTTTATCCGCGTTTTGCTCTGCGGCTTGCGCCATGAGTGCTCGTTTACCTTTATCTCTATCACCACCACATCCAAATACACAACTCACACCACCTGGGACATGCTGCTGTAATGCTTGTAAAGCAAGCGCAAGCGCATCCGGTGTGTGTGCGTAATCAACCACACACGTTGGCATACCAGCTTGGCTAAATGCTTGCATTCGACCCGCCACTGGTTGTAATTGCGCACAACCTACAATTAACAGTTCAAGCGGATAGCCTAACCCTAATAGGGTCGCAAGCGCTGCCGTTAAGTTATATAAGTTGAATTCGCCAAACAGCGGTGATTTAATTGATATATCACCCCAGCTAGTCGATAACTGCG